>PETS01000077.1:0-4251 GCA_002781265.1 Candidatus Falkowbacteria bacterium CG02_land_8_20_14_3_00_36_14
AATGCCTAAAATTTTTGCTTTTCTTTTCACAACTTTTTCATAAACGCTCAACGGCTCTTCGGTTCCGCCCGAATAGGAAGAAATAATAAATAAAGTATTTTTATCAACGCTTTCGGGCACGCCGTATCCCGGCACAATGCTTATCGGCGTTTTTAGCTGGTCGGGAAAAACCGCTTTAATCAAGCCGCCGCCGATATTGGATCCGCCCATGCCGTTAATTACTACTTGGTTTATCCGGCTGTATTCGCGCGGAATTTTAATCAGGCGGGAATCTTCCAGCACCTGCCTGACTTGGTCTGCCAGCACTTTTATGGAATCGGCCACTCGGCCCGAATCTAATTTTTTAATTTTGTTTAAATCGTCCAGTATCATAATTACATTATAGCATATTTAAGCCCTCTTTATGTAAATGGGATTGGTGGAATTTTTAGTATTACTTTAATTAACATTTTAAATTAACATTTTAAAACCCCCTATCCCCCTTATGCAAGGGGGACTTTCATTCTACCCCCTTTGTATAAAGGGGGATAGGGGGATTTTCTATACCCTAACAATGCCCGTTTCATCATGGCTTTAGCGAGACGAGGGAGTTAGAGTTGATTAATTATCATCATCATTCTCTCTTGACATTATTTTAATATTAGATAAAAATTATAAAATAGGAGGGTTGATCTTTTTATAAAATTAATTTGGCGGAAGGTTAACCCCGTTAGAAAACTTTTCTAACGGGGTAAATAGCATTCAAACTTTCATTAGCTGAAATATATGTTTTTCTTTTGGGCTATCGACCAACTCTTAAAAAGAATTAAATTTTTTATTAATTTATAGAGGGGAATATGGTGTTTTTTCCGCATCTTGGGTTGCAGAAAAAACGAATTAATAATTTTATAAATAAAATATGACAAATAAGCAAAAAAACAATCTTAACAAAACTCAGAACCCATACACGAAAATGGAAGAAGAAATTTTGGATTTTTGGCAACGAGCGGAGATTTTTAAAAAATCTATTACAAAAGACGCACTAAAAGGAAATTATATTTTTAATGACGGCCCCCCTTTCATTACAGGTCTACCTCATTATGCGACTTTACTTCCTAGTATCGCCAAAGATGTTGTGCCAAGATATTGGACAATGAAAGGATATAGAGTCGAACGTATTTGGGGCTGGGATTGTCATGGATTGCCAGCGGAGAATAAAGTTGAAGAACAGCTAGGATTAAAAAATAAAAAGGATATTGAAGAATTAGGAGTTGATAAATTCATTGATGCTTGCCGAACATATGTTAATAAAGGAACTGAACAATGGGAGTGGTATATTAATAGAATTGGTCGATGGGTTGATATGAAAAACGCCTACAAAACCATGGATATAAAATTCATGGAAAGTGTTATTTGGTCGTTTAAAAAATTATATGATACTAGTTTTATTTACGAGGGTTATCGCACCAGTTTGCATTGCCCGCGTTGTGCTACACCTTTGTCGAAGTTTGAGATTACAATGGATGCGGGTTCTTATCGTGATGTGACCGATAAATCCGTCATTGTAAAATTTAAAATTAAAAATTCAAGTAATGCAAAAAAAGATATTGGCATTAATGATAATACCTATTTGCTGGCATGGACGACAACACCCTGGACGTTGCCGGGAAATTTAGCATTAGCAGTCGGGGATGAAATTAATTATTTTATTTTAGAGACAAACGCATCGTTTAGCAGGGGTCTTGCTGATGGAGAGCTGAAAATAACCCCGGGTAAATATATTGTCGCTTCTGATAGGTTTGAATATTTAACAAAAGAAGGAAATTATTTTTCAGATAATATAAAGAAGATTAAAGGAAGAGATTTAGTCGGCCTGAAGTATGAGCCGTTATATGAATTAAACAGTAATGAGATAATAAAATCAGACAAGGTTTATAAAGTTTACGCTGCTGATTTTATAACGACTAAAGATGGGACTGGCATTGTCCATATAGCACCAAATTTTGGCGAGGATGATTTCCGACTCGGAGAAAAGGTTAAATTGCCGATGATTGACCTGATGGATGAGAATGGAGTTTATTTGGAATCGTCCGGAAAATGGAGCGGGTATTATTTTAAAAAAGCTAACCGCGATGTTTTGCTTGATCTGGAAAAACGTGACATTATTTTTTCCAGTTCTGATTTTATGCATACCTACCCTTTCTGCTATCGTTGTGACACTCCTTTAATCTATAAGACTCAAAGGGCCTGGTATTTGGATGTGCAAAAAATTAAGGCAAGAATGCTGGAAACGAATCAAAAAATAAATTGGGTGCCGGAATATTTTAAAGAAGGTCGGTTCAAGAATAACATTGAAAGCGCACCTGACTGGTGTTTGTCTCGATCTCGTTACTGGGGGTCGCCAATTCCGGTTTGGAAATGTTCTGATTGCAATAAAATAAAAGTTTTAGGATCAATCAAAGAAATTGAAAAATTGAGTGAGAAAAAGATAAAGGATTTGCATAGACCGGATATTGATAAACATGAATTAAAATGTGAATGCGGAGGCGTAATGAAAAGAGTTAAAGAGGTATTGGATTGCTGGTTTGAATCCGGTGCCATGCCCTTTGCCCAATTTCATTATCCTTTTGAGAGACGAGATGATTTTAAAAATATGTTTCCCGCAGATTTTATTATTGAATATACCGGTCAACTTAGGGGTTGGTTCTATTATCTGCACGTCTTATCAAATGCTTTGTTTAATTCCGTTTCTTTTAAGAATGTCATAGTTAGTGGAGTTTTAGCGGGAACAGACGGCCGAAAGATGAGTAAATCATTCGGTAATTATCCTGATCCACGGGCTACATTGGAAAAATATGGCAGTGACGCCTTGCGCATGTATTTTATGAATAGTTCGATCATGCTTGGAGATGACATTAGCTTGTCTGAAATCGATATTCAAGATGCACTACGGAAGAACGTGATAATACTTTGGAATGTAGTTAAATTTTATGAATTATTCATGTCATCAGGTAATAAAATTTCTACGATAGATAAAAATGAAAAAGAAAACATTTTAGATGTATGGATACTAATAAGATTGAATCAATTAATTAAAGAGGAAACAGAAAACTTAGAGAAATATAATTTGCCCGGGGCATCTCGGCCGATCGGTGGATTTATTGATGATCTGTCAACCTGGTACTTGAGACGTTCGCGCGACAGATTTAAGGGTGGAGACGTTAGAGATAAACAGGCCGCACTCGCGACAACCAAACTTGTTCTGACTGAGTTGTCAAAAGTAATGGCACCTTTTACTCCTTTTATCGCTGAACAAATTTGGCAAAAGTTGACAGGAAATGATTTTAAAAATGAAGATAGATCGGTGCATCTTGAAAAATGGCCGAAAAATATTAATTTAAAAACTGAGAGACATGGTAATATTTTAGAAGAAATGGAACAAGTCAGGAATATTATTGAACTCGGTTTGTCAAAAAGAGATGAGTTCGGAATTAAGGTGCGGCAACCCTTACAAGAATTAAAGATAAAAAACTATGAATTAAAAAACGATTTTAAATCATTAATTTTAGATGAATTAAACGTTAAAAATATTGTTTGTGAAAAAGGAGATGAGGATATTTCAGTCGAACTTGATACAAACATTACGGATGAATTAAAACTGGAAGGCATCAAGCGCGAAATTGTGCGGCTCGTAAACGCGGCGCGCAAGGGTTCCGGACTCAACCTCAAAGATCGCACAGAAATATTTTATTCTACGGATAGCAAATTAATTCTTAGCGCTATTGAAACTTTTAGAGAAGAGATTCTGAAAGATACCTTAAGTAATAAAATAAAAAATATTGAAAATATTGCCGGCTTAAAGGAGGTAAAAGTTGATGACGATTTCTTAAAACTAGGCATTAAAAAAAGTGATTTATTATGAAAAATATTAAAAAACAACTAGATAAGTCGGTTATAATAACAGGTGCGACGGTTACAGGCAAAACAACGCTGTGCCGTCGCTTGATTGTGCATTTCGGGCTAGACCCAATGCCTGTGCACACGACAAGAAAATTGCGGGATGGCGAGATTGAGAATATCGACGGAATTTTTATTTCCGAGCAAGAATACAAAACCCGTTTTGACAATGGCGAATATTTGCAGGAATCTCTTGAGTCCGCCTATTTTAGTGGAGCGTATTACGGTTGTCCCAGAGAGTGGATTAATAGTACTAAGCACGGCAATTACAGTTGTTTTGTTTGCCCGACGGTAAAAATGGCCAAAGAAATAAAG
>PETS01000077.1:4273-5220 GCA_002781265.1 Candidatus Falkowbacteria bacterium CG02_land_8_20_14_3_00_36_14
TAAAGGAAACACTCGGGTCAAAGATTTTTTGGATACATCTAATTGCCGATAATGATATCCGCCAGCAGAGACTGATGCGCAGAAACCCTAATATGCAAAAGGAAGATTTTGATACCAGAAGCAAAAGAGGTGATACCGCCGTTGATATAGCAGGAAATGATTTGGTAATAGACACTAGCCATCTTAATGCCTGGGAGATATTTTTTCACGCCTTAACAAGTCTATAATATTATGTGCGGAATTGCAGCTATTGCTGGAATAAATTTGAATATAAGTCGTTATAAAACCGCAGCCATGCTTCAGATGTTGGAACATCGCGGACCAGATGGTGTAGGAGAACAAATGTTTTCCAATTGTTGGCTCGGAAATCGACGGCTCGCTATTGTTGACCTGGAGACGGGCAATCAGCCGATACTTGACGGAGAATTAGCCATAACATTTAATGGTGAAATCTATAACCATCGTGAATTACGCATTCAATTGAAAAAAGAAGGATATCAATTTAAAACTCAATCAGATACAGAGACGATTTTGAAGGCTTATCGCAAGTGGGGAGGCGAGTGTCTGAAACACTTGGACGGAATGTTTGCCTTTGTGATTTGGGATAATAAAAATGAGGAAATGTTTATTGCGCGGGATAGACTGGGGAAGAAACCGCTTTATTATTCTTTTGATGGCAGCACGATACTGCTAGCTTCTGAAATAAAATCACTTATTGCTTCGGGGGTTCTGGTGCCACAATTAGATTATGGAGCAATTGATAATTATCTCAGATTAATGTATATCCCTCCATGGAAATCTGTTTACAAAAATGTCCATCAAGTTCCACCCGCACATTGTGGCATTTTCAAAAATGGAAAACTTTCGCTAAAGCGATATTGGGCGCTCACTCATCAGCCAATCCAAATTTCTTATGATGACGCCAAGACAGAGGTTCATCGGATCCT
>PETS01000007.1 GCA_002781265.1 Candidatus Falkowbacteria bacterium CG02_land_8_20_14_3_00_36_14
AATGTCTTTAAAACAATCTCGCCGGTTTTTGTGTCAAGATTTCCCGTGGGTTCATCGGCTAAAATCAAGCTGGGGTTATTGACTAACGCTCGGGCGATTGCCACGCGCTGCATTTGTCCGCCGGAAAGCTGGTTAGAAAGGTGTTTAAAGCGTTTTTCCTCCATTCCGGTTTGAAAAAGCGCCTGCCGCGCCGTTTCCTCGCGCTTTTCTTTTGGCACTCCGGCGTATACTAAGGGCAAGGCGACATTCCGTAGCACCGTGGCTCGGGCAAGCAAATTGAAGGATTGAAAGACAAAACCAATTTTATTTTTGCGGATATCAGCCAGTTCATCATCGGACAATTTTGAAATATCTTGGCCGTCTAAAAAATAACTGCCTGAAGTCGGCGTATCCAGAGCGCCTATTAAATGCATAAGGGTTGATTTTCCGCTTCCCGAGGGGCCCATAATAGCGATGAATTCTCCATCGGCGATAACAAAAGAAACATTATTAAGCACCACTGTTTCGGCGTCTCCGTTTTTATAAATTTTAGTTAAATTTTTGCATTCAATCATATGAAAAATTATTATTTTAGTTTTTTATCTGCCAACTCCCCTTAATTGTCCGCCGCCTCCGCCGCCTCCAAAGCTGGAAAAAATACTTTGTTGCTGGGTTGTTTGGCTGGCCGCGGCCGGATCAATAGTTTGAGTAACAATTCTATCTCCTTCTTTAAGTCCGCTTATTATTTCCGTAGAAGTATCATTGGATATGCCAATCTTTACTTGCTGCGCGCGCGGCGCGGCGCTTTCCATAATTTCAACATACGGCTCCCCGTTATTTTGCGATTTTACGGCGGGACTCGGCACAAGCAACACATCAGGCCTTACCTCGGTAATAATATTGGCCGAAACGCTCATCCCCGGCTTTACTCTTTCATCTTGAGTATCAAAAGTAATTTTTACGGCATAGTAGACAACGCCCTGTGTGACCGTGCCGATTGTATCAATTTCCGCCACAGTTCCGGTTGTGCTTAAATTTTCAAGCGCTTCAAAAGTTAAAGTGACTTTTTGACCAACTTTAATTTTAGCCACATCAACTTCGTTAAGGGAAATCTCGGCGACTTGCTGTTTAGTAACCAATGTCGCCGCCGCGGTTCCGGCCGAAACTTCATCATTGAGCTTTATATTAATTTTAGCTATAACTCCCGCGAATGGCGCTCTAATCGTATAATCGGCAAGTTTTTGCCTGGCATCAGCCAGCGCGTTTTTCCGCTGGAGGACTGTAAGCTCCTGGCTCTTTATGTCAATAATATCCGCGCCTGCCTTTAATTTTAGAAGCGATACCTCTTTTTCTTTTACTGATTGTTCGGCGGCGGTTAAATCAAGCGGGTTATTTTGATCTATCTGCTTTAAATCGCGGTCAGCGTTTATAACCGCCTCTTTGTTATCTTGCAATGTTCTTTGCTGCGCTAAAATACTTGATAAATGAGAATTTGTCTGTCCAATATAAGTTGATAAATTAGCTTGGTATCCCGTTACTTTACTAAAGACCGATAAATCACGCTGTGCTCGGTAATCCGCCCAGGCGTCAAGCATATTACTGGAGCTTTTGACGGCTTGAGCCATGCTCTTGGCGGTCTCTAATGTTTCGGCAAGCAAGGATTCAATTGTTGGTTGGTTTGAATATCTATCCGTATTTTTATAGTCGGTAAAATTTTGGTCATACTTGGTTCTGGCTGTTTTATAGTCGTTCTCGGCGCTGGTAATAAGGGATTGCATTTTATTTTTATCGTCGCTATGAGTGCCGTTTATCAGGTTGTCAATATTTGTGTTATATTTATTGCGATTAAATTCGCTTTGGTCTATTCCATAGCCATAAAGAACATCTTCCAGATTGGTAATTATCGTCGGCAAATCCAAGAATGCGTTAGAAATTATATTAAACGAGTCCTCATAGGCCTTTTTAATATTATCTTCGGCTTTTTGTTTTACTTCTTGCGTTTTTTGATAATTAGTTTTTTGGGTAAGTTCTAATTTTTCTAAACTGTCGCGAGCGCTTGTTAGGGCATTTTCGGATTGTAAAACAGAAAGCGCGTCAGCCGGTTTTTTTATTTTTTCTAAAGATAAGCGAGCGCTGTCTAAATTTGATTGAGCGTCACGCACAGTTTTTAAAGCATCGCCGGCATTCAATTGAAAAAGAACCGCGTTAGTTTCAACTTCCTGGCCGTTTGCCGCTAAAACCTTAAGAACTTTCCCGGAAACCTGCGTCTTAATGTCAACCTGGTTGGAACTGGAAACTTGACCGGTACCGCTAACGGATACTGCCAGCGTTCCTTTTTCAACCGGAGCCGTAATATACTGCAAAGAAATTTTAACAGGATTAATTTTTTTATAACTAAAATAACCGCCACCGATTATCACTAAGCCGGCGATAATTAAGATAATTTTTCTTTTTAATAATTTATGGATAAAATTCATAAAATTTAGCGCCAACTATTAAATTTTAAAAAATCAAGCGGTGGGGGCGGAACGTCGCTTGAATCAAAAATTCTGACAATCTTAGCTTCTATTGATCCATCATCTTTAGGGGAGCCAATAATTACCACTCTATCATCTATTTTCAAATCGGCCAGCTTAATATCCACCCTTCCCTTTTTAATAAATGTGCTATCGGTTATGATAATAATTTTTTCTAGGCCATCGCGATCTTTAATAATTAAATTATTGGCATCAATTTTAGCGATCATCCCGGAAATTCCATGGCCGTTAATAAAATCTTTTCCTTCAAAATCTTGTAAAAATCCTCCTTGAGGTCCGCCAAAAGCGCGATGATAATTATCGCCCCAGCGGAAAGAAAATTGGGCTTTGCGAAAACCGACAAAAACGCCGAGCTGGAAAACTAGCAATAAAATAATAAGCACTCCTGCGCCTAAAAAAAATATTTTAAATATTTTTGGCTCTTTTGATTGAAAAAATTTTAATAAATTCATATTTTAGAATTTAATTATTTAATAATATTGAGGGCTTAAAAAGTTCTCTGCCGTATCTAATCACAAATTTAAGCGTTAAGGAAAGGCCGAGCAATACCGCAAGTGTCGCTGCCATACTGATAACGGGTAGAGATTCCAACAGACTTAGTCCGAAATCTTGCCAATTAGCTAAAACTATTTTAAAATCATAAAATAATAAAGCCAGATATTCACTGAATCCTGACTGAATGATATTTATTTGAAAATTGCGCCACACTGGAAAAGTAATAAATAAAAAGGGCAAGAATGATATTAGAGCCAAAACAAACCGCCGGCGCAATGCTTGACTGTTTTTTTTTCTTTCAATGCCCAACATAACTTTGTCAAACAAATCCGGCGGGACTTCAATATCCTTATTAATTATAAATTTTTTAAAATACTTGTCCATATATAATAATACGAAAAAGAGATGCATTTTGGTGCATCTCTTTGTTAAATATTTCTTTTGGCTATATTTTAATTCCGGCTTCGGATATAATTTTTTTAACAAGCAATAAGGCTCTCCGATAACGGCTTTTCACGGTATTAATGGATTCTCCATTAATTTCCGCGATTTCTCTAAAATTCAATTCTTGTTTATGGTATAAGGAAATAATCTCGGCGTATTTTGGGGAAAGTATTTTAATGGCTAAAGAAAGTTTGTTGATCAAAAAAGATTGTTCGATCATAACCACCGGTGCTGCAACCGTATTTTTTATTATGTTATCAAGCTTCTCCGAATTATCACCTGCCGCCGAATCCAAATAAGAAAATGGAATTGGATTTTTTTTCTTCAAAAAATCTAAACTTGTATTTTTGGCAATTTCATAAAGCCAGGGCCGAAACTTTTTATTATCTTTAAATTTATTTAAATTTTTCCAAACTTTTATAAATATTTCCTGCGTTATATCTTCCGCGTCTTCACGATTCCGCGCGTATTGATAAGTAAAACCATAAACAGCTTTAAGATAGCGCGCTACCAGCGTTTCCAAAGCGTTTTTATCTTTTTTAACCGCTAGTTTAATTAATTGTTCGTCTGTATAATTTTTCATTAATTAAATAATATACTAATAATTGCTTTATTGCAACATTAATGGTGATATTATTTAATCAAAATATTTTTAATGCTATAATATAGATATAATATATTCAATTATGAATTACGCAAAAATGAAAGGATTTAGCTTTGGATTAACTTCGGGCATTATTACTACCCTTGGTCTTATTGTCGGACTTCATTCCGGAACGCATTCTACTAAAACAATTATTGGCGGGATATTGATTATCGCCATCGCCGATGCTCTGTCTGATGCTTTGGGGATACATATATCGGAAGAATCGGAGAAAAACCACAGTACCAAGGAAATATGGGAGGCCACCGGTTCAACTTTTTTTTCAAAGTTTGTATTTTCCCTGTTGTTCATATTGCCTTTTATTTTCTTTCCTCTTTTATCCGCAATCATTATAAGCATTATTATCGGCTTATTATTAATTATTATTTTCAGTTATTTTATCGCCAAGCGGAAAAATATCAGCCCTTATTCCGTTGTCAGCGAGCATTTGATAATAGCCGTGCTAGTGATAGTTATTACCCACTATATTGGAGATTTAGTCGCGAAAATATTATAAAAATTGTACATATTAATTAGATGATAAAATAAAATGCCAAACTAAAAAACCTCCCGAAACGGGAAGTTTTTTAGTGCTATTCTTGAATATTCTATTTAGAAATATAATATAATAATATATTCTACTTAGAAACGTCTTTGCGGGCGGCTGTTTCTTTTCTCTTGATGGCAAGAGCGGCAAAAAATCGGTCTTTCTCCATCTGGCATAAAAGGTAATTCTTTAATTTCTGTTCCGCATTGAGAACATGTCCAATTACCTTGGTGCATTTGGCGTTGGCCAAAAGAATTTTGATTGTCCATTTTAATGACTTTCTTTTTGTTTTGAAAACTTTAATTTAAAAATTTTTTTAAAACTATTTTTAAATTGTTATACAAAACATTTATTTAATTAATTATAATAGCAGTCTAACATAAATATAATATAATGTCAATTATTCAAGCGGAGAGCCCGTTTGATAAGCATTTAAATGAGTTTGATTAATTTCCGCTACATCAAAAAAATTAAAATTATGTTTATTAAAAACCGCTTCTGACACAAATTTTTTCATATTATTTTCCAGGTAATATACGGCCGGATCGTTTAAAGCTTTAATAAGCTGGGCATCTTGATAAGCGTTAAGATCTTTTTGGCTTATAGTGACCACTTTTTCCCATTTATTATTCGGATAAGAATTAAAAACCGCCGGTGACGGCAAATTAATTTTTATAATTTTATTTTCTGGTTTTTTGTATAAATAATAAATTGCCGGGCTGTCCGGGGATTTAACCAATTTAACTTCCGGGTAACGAGATAATTTTACCCAGCTGATAACTTTTACATCCGGCCACCGGTAGCCATATTCATTAAATAAGGATGGAGAAGGTATATAGCGGCGCTCTCCATTAATAATGGCATAAATTTTTGCAGATTCAGCGGTTTTATACAATCTTGAAGCCGGAGTATATAAGGAAAATTCAATTCCTTCCACTATTATGTCATTATTTGCATTAATAGTTTTATAATTATTGATAATGCCGGTAATTTTAGCGGTATTTATTTTTTGATTGTCAATTTTTGCTCTTTTATTGAAAATATCATCCATGGAAATTGTAAAATAATGTTCTCTATTTGCCGCCAGGCCTTCAAATACGGCTTTATGGTTGGTATTATAATCCAAATTTATCGTTTTCCTTACTTTGTTGCTGGTCAAGGTTATGTTTCCTTTGGCGTAATGGTTGGTTTTGAAAGTTATGGTAATGCTATTCTCGGTAATTTGCGGATCATTTAAAGATAACGGCCTTAAATATGAAATTATTAAATTTTCCTTGTCAATTTTATCGCTGGCTAAAGTGGTAAAACTTTTTGAATAATATCCGCTTTTATTTTTATCCTTGTCTTCCGAATAAATTTTTAAAAAATAAATTGTATCAAGATTTAGATTGCTTAATATAATTTGGTGTTTTATGTCAAGTGAGTTTTGGGCCGCTAATTTGCCATAATTAAGGTTAGGGCCGTATTCTATTTTAGCGCTGGCTTTTTCATTGGTTGTCCAAGTAATAGCCGCTTTAGTGCCGCTTACATATGCAATTTTTAAATCAGATATTTGCGGCGGAGTTTCATCATGGTAAACAATTGTTTTAAAATTTTGGGTGAAAGATGAATTAGATTGAGAATTATTAATATCTATAATTTGAAAATAATATGTAGTCTCTGGATCTAAATTGCCAATAATAACTTCATGGTATTTTGTTGGTTTATTGGTATCAATAATATAATAGGGAAAATAATCTTTATCTTTCCCTAAAATAATTTTTCCTTGTGATTCTATATTTGTTTGCCAAATTATTTTTTCTGTTTTCCCGTCAATATTTTCCGTTTGGATATTTTCAATAATAATATTATTTTGAGCCAGAATATAATTTATTGGCCAAGAAAAAAATGCCATGGCAATAACCGAAGCTAATAAAAAATAGTAAGTTATCCGTTTAAGCTTATTTAAATATTTCATATTTAAGTTAAAATATATTATAGAATAATAACATTAATTTAAAAATTTGTCAATAGTTTTTGTAAATTTGTAAAGGCTATTTAGAAATGTCATACCATTGGGCAAAGTAGAAATGTCATACTTGCCTAATTTATCTATTTGGCAGCCGTTAAAATCG
>PETS01000041.1 GCA_002781265.1 Candidatus Falkowbacteria bacterium CG02_land_8_20_14_3_00_36_14
TCATCTTGTACAATTTCTTGTAAATTATATTTTATTCTGATATAATCTGCGTATATTTAATTATCCAATAAAAAGGGTTAATCTAATGCTGGTTAGCATATTAGCTTAAATTTTTCAATTATTTATGTTTATAAAAAGAATTGGCATTGATTTAGGGACAACTTATACTTTGGTGCATTTGCCCAAGCGCGGCATTGTTATTAATGAGCCAAGCGTGGTGGCTAGCTCAATGTCAGATAAAAAAATATTGGCAGTTGGGAATGAGGCGAAAGATATGCTAGGCCGGACTCCGGATACTATTATTGCCATTAAGCCGTTAAAAGACGGAGTGATCGCTGATTATCGGACTACCGAGGCTATGCTTAGATATTTTATCAATAAAGCTACCGGCGGATTCAGATTATTCAGACCGGAAGTTATGGTAGCAGTTCCGGCCGGCATATCTTCTACTGAACGCCGGGCCGTGATTGACGCTACCATAGCCGCTGGAGCCAAAGCGGCTTATATTATCAAAGAACCGGTAGCGGCCGCTATCGGCGCTGATATTCCGATCGGATCCGCTTCCGGCCATATGATAATTGATATCGGCGGCGGGACATCAGAAATGGCGGTAATTTCTTTAGGCGGCATTGTCGCCTCTAACTCGGTTAGAGTCGGCGGAAATAAATTTGATGAAGCGATATTGGAATATATCAGAAGAAAATATAATCTGGCCATTGGCGAGAGGACTTCTGAAGATATAAAAATTAATATCGGTTCAGCCCTTTATTTGGAAGATAAGCTGACTATGGAAGTAAGAGGGCGGGATATGATTACCGGTTTGCCTAGAACTATAACCGTATCCAGCAATGACGTTACAGACGCTATCCAGAATGAATTAGAAGCTATTATTAATGCCGCCAAAAGAATATTATACGAAACTCCTCCTGAATTGTCGGCTGATATTATAGACAAAGGGATGGTATTGACTGGCGGATCAGCTTTATTAAGAAATATAGACCAGCTAATTTCTCGAACCACCGGCGTGCCGTCATATATAGCTGATGAACCTCTATTATGCGTTGCTAAGGGAACCGGTATCGCGCTGGATAATCTAGACAGCTATAAGCGATCAATATTAGCCACTAAGTAGATAATATAATATATAATAGTTTCACCCTGCGGTCTCTGCCACAAGGAACCGCTTAGGAAGGTTTGGAACCCTTAGGTTTCCAAGTAAATAAAATTATTCCTTAATTCGCCCTGCGCTCTTGGCGCAGGGGAATAAACAAATTTTATAAAAATTATGCTTATAGGCATTGACGCCAGTCGCGCTAATAGAAAATTTAAAAGCGGTACGGAATGGTATTCTTTTTATATAATTAGATGGCTGGCAAAAATTGATGATAAGAATCAGTATATCCTTTACACCGATAAGCCGCTGACTGGGCTGATGCTGGATTTAATTAGTGATGAATTTAATAATGAATGCGGCTATGAAGTAAAATACGAAAATAATGGCTGGCAAAAAATATTAAGCCCGTATAATAATTTTCGGGCTAAAATATTAAAATGGCCATATAATTTTTTATGGACGCAAGGCAGATTATCCCTGGAAATGCTATTGAATAAACCAGATGTATTATTCATTCCCAGCCATACATTGCCCGTTATCCATCCGAAAAATTCCATAGTTACCATTCATGATGTTGGCTTTAAAAGAGTTGCCCGCCTTTATGACCATAATAAAATAGGCCCGGATAATAAAGGAGGTAAAAAAATTATTAATATTTTAGTTAAATTATTTACTTTTAAAAAAAATAAAGCTGATACATTTGATTATTTGGATTGGTCAACCGCCTATGCGCTTCTAAAAGCTAAAAAAATAATTACTGTTTCTAATTTTTCCAAAAAAGAAATATTAGAGATTTACGGTTCAAAAAAAAATATTAGCAAATTGCAAAATAAAATAAAAGTAATTTATAACGGTTATAATTATAATTTGTATAAAAAAATATCTGATAAAATCCAAATAGAAAAAGTATTGAAAGAATACGATATCACTGGGCCTTATTTGCTTTATGTCGGGCGCTTGGATAAAAAAAAGAATCTTTCTAAATTAATTGAAGCTTTTTATTTATTGAAACAGGCAAATAAAAAGTTAGGGCACAAATTAGTATTAGTCGGCGCCGCCAGTTTCGGCTATGATGAAGTTAATTACATGATCAGGGAATTTAGGCTTGATAACGAAGTTATTATTACCGGCTGGGTTAAAGAATCTGCCATGCCGTATATCTATAATCAGGCAACCGCTTTTATTTTTCCTTCATACTACGAGGGGTTTGGCATTCCGCTGTTGCAGGCCATGGCCTGCGATGTGCCTATTGCCGCTTCCAATGCCGCTTCCATTCCGGAAGTAGTTGGCGAGGCGGCTGTATTATTTAATCCTTATAATGTTGAAGCAATATCTAGAGCTATGGCGGAAGTTATTTTAAACCAAAATTTAAGAAAAAAATTAATTTCTTTCGGTAGAAAACAAGTAAAAAAATATAGCATGGAAAAATGTGCTTATGAAACATTAAAAGAAATTATATCAATTTAGAACGGAAATTAAGTTTTGCATTTTTAAGATAAAATATGTTATAATTAAGATGTTATGAATAAAAATTTAACATCTTATTTAATTTTACTTTTTTTATTTATCAGTATTTTTATACATCCCCCTAACTTTACCCATTCTTCCGCCCGGACGGCCTATTTAGACAGTAATAGAAAATTTGATGAAATATTAGTTAAATTTAAAATAAGCGATGAAATTATATTAATAATCATAGCTCAAGCTGATGATTTTGACGTTATTTTAAATTATTATAATAATTTGCCGGAAGTAGAATATGCCGAGCCGAATTTTATTTATAAAGCCTCAATTATACCGACCGACACTTATTATAATAAACAATGGTATTTGCAGAAAATAAAAGCTCCGGAAGCTTGGAATTATATAAAAGAAAGCCAGAATATAATCATAGCTATTTTAGATTCAGGGGTGCAGACAGATCATATAGATTTAAAAGACAATATTTGGGAAAATGCGAATGAAATTGCCGGCAATAATATTGATGATGACAAAAATGGTTTTATTGACGATATTAATGGCTGGGACTTTGTAAATAACGTAGCTGATCCATCCCCTAAATTCAAGGATGATTTTTCTGAAGCCGGGATTCTTCATGGCACTATTGTCGCCGGCATAGCCGCCGCTTCCGGGAATAATGCTTCCGGCATCAGCGGCGTAACTTGGAATTCTCGCCTGATGCCAATTAAAATATTGGATGACAGTGGAGAAGGCAGCACTATTAATGTTATAAAAGGCATTGATTACGCAATTTTAAATAATGCCAATATTATTAATCTTAGTTTTGTTGGTTATGGCTTCAGCCAAGGCCTGGATAATGCCATTAAAAAAGCTTATAATAAGGGGATAATTATTGTCGCCGCGGCCGGAAACGAACTTGATAGAGGAGAAGGCTATTTTTTAGATACTGTACCCATGTATCCGGTTTGCAATGATGGCCCTAATGGCGAGAATAGAGTAATCGGAGTAGCCGCCACCGATACCCTTGACCAAAAAGCGATATTTTCCAGCTATGGCACTAAATGCGTTGATATTTCCGCTCCGGGGTTAAGTATATACAGCACGATTGTTTTTTCTCCCGATCACGAAATTAACGGCAATTATTTCAATAAATATTACGATGGATTTTGGTCTGGCACTTCAATGGCTACCCCCATGGTTAGCGGCGCTATTGCTTTGATAGAAGCATCAAATCTTAAATTTAATAGAGATCAAGTAGTGCAAATTTTACTAAATAACACTGATAACATAAATAAATTAAATAAAAATTATTTAAATAAATTAGGAAAAGGAAGATTAAATGTATATAAAGCGGTTTTTTCAGCAAAAAACGATTTAGATAGGGCTAATATAGGATTATTAATATCTCCCATGGCTGATCATGAAAGTATAATTAAAATAACTGATAAAACCGGTGAAGTCATCGGCCAGTTTTTCGCCTACAGCCCGTCTTTCCGCGGCGGAGTGAATGTCGCGTCCGGCGATGTGAACGGCGACGGCCAAGA
>PETS01000110.1 GCA_002781265.1 Candidatus Falkowbacteria bacterium CG02_land_8_20_14_3_00_36_14
GATTGACGCCTTAATTGCCCTTGGCTATAGTGTGCAGCAGGCGCGGGAAGCCCTGTGCGAAGTTGATCCGAAAATAAAAGACAGCGGAGACAGGATTAGGGAGGTGTTAAGGAAATTAGGCAAATAAAATTAAAAAATATAATATGAATATAATTGAAATAAAAACCAAAGAAGAGCTTAATGCCTTTGCCGGCGGACAGCCACATAGCCAGTTTTTGCAATCTTGGCAGTGGGGGGAATTTCATAAAAATGTAAGCGGTAATGTATGGCGCTTAGGAATTATGGAAGAAGAAAAATTAGCGGCCGTTGCTACTATAATAGAAAAAGCTTTGCCGGCCGGCAAAAAATATTTTTATTGCCCGCGGGGACCCATAATCAATTATCAATTATCCCGCCTACCATCGGCTTTGTCTCAGGCAAATGGCGGGCAGGCAATTATCAATTATCAATTAATTTTGGAAACTTTATTTTCTGAAATAAAGAAGATAGCTGAAGGCGAGAGGGCGATGTTTTTGCGTTTTGATCCGACATTTACAATTAAGGATTGGTCGGCAACAATCAGCCAGACCATTGATGTCCAGCCGAGCCAGACTTTAATTTTAGATTTGGCTAAAACCGAAAGTGAATTATTAAAACAAATGCATCCCAAGACAAGGTATAATATCAAGTTAGCCGAGAAGAAAGGAGTTAAGGTGTACGAAGCTGGCATGGCCAAATTTGAAGAATTTTGGCGCTTATTGGATATAACCGGCGAACGCGATTATTTCCGGCTGCATGGCCGGGATTATTATAAAACCATGCTGTTTTTAGATAAAGATTTTATCAAACTTTTCGTGGCGGAATATAGGAAAAAAATAATCGCCGCTAATATTATTTCATTTTTTGGAGATACCGCGACTTATATGCACGGCGCTTCAGCTAATGAAAACCGAAATATTATGGCTCCGCATAAGTTGCAGTGGGAAGTAATCAAGGAAGCGAAAAAGAAAGCCCATAAGTATTATGATTTTTACGGCATAGATGAGAAAAAATGGCCAGGAGTAACAAAATTCAAAAAAGGTTTTGGCGGAGAAGAAATAATTTATCCCGGCACTTTTGATTTAGTATTTGACCAGAATTGGTATAGCATATATAAAATGATCAGGAAAGTGAGAAGAACATTCTAAAAAATCAAAATAATTAATTTATATGGAAAAGTTGTTATATAAAATTAAAAAATTAATACCGCGAAAATTATTTAAAGCTCTGCAGCCGGCTTATCATTTTTTATTATCTTGGCTGGCCGCTTTTTTATACTGCCGGCCTTCGGAAAAAATAATTGTGGTCGGAGTGGCAGGCACGACCGGCAAAACTACCAGCGTCTATTTGATAGCGAAAATGCTGGAATCAGCCGGCTATAAAGCCGGTTATACTTCCACCGCTATGTTTAATGACGGGAAAAAAGAATGGCTGAATGATAAAAAGATGACTATGGTCGGCCGTTTATTTATGCAAAGGATGCTGCGGCAAATGGTTAAGAACAAATGCCAATACGCTATTATTGAGACGACGTCGGAAGGCATAATCCAGAACCGGCATCGGTTTATTAATTATGACATTTTAGTTTTTACCGGCCTTTATCCGGAGCATATTGATTCGCATGGCGGCTTTGCTAATTATAAAGAGGCCAAGGGAAAATTATTCCAGCATTTAAAAAGATGCCAGACAAAATATGTAAATGACAGGAAATATGTGAGCTCTTTTATAAATAATATTAAAAAGATTGATTTTAACCGCGTTAAAAAAACAATTATTGTTAATTACGACGATAAGCATAAAGATTATTTTTTATCCTTCTGGGCCGAGGAGCGGTTTGGTTTTACCAAGAATTTGTCAACGGAAGCAAATAATAATATCAAATTGATTAAATTTTCCGATATAAAAGTGGAAGCTAACGGGACAAGTTTTATAACCGAAGGCACTGGCATAAAAATGCAATTGCTGGGGGATTTTAATGTCGCCAATGTGATGGCGGCGATTAGCGTCGGTTTGTCGCAAAATTTAGAAATAGAGCGGATTAAAAGGGGAATAGAAAACGTCAAAGGAGTGCCGGGAAGAATAGAGCGGATTGACGAGGGACAAAATTTTACGGTGATAGTGGATTATGCTTTTGAACCAAGAGCGGTGGAAAAATTATATAAAACCATAAAATTAATTCCCCATAATAAAGTTATCCATGTGCTTGGTTCGGCCGGCGGCGGCCGTGATATGGCGAGGCGGCCGCAGCTGGGAAAAATAGCCGGGGAAAAAGCCGATATCGCCATTATCACCGATGAAGACCCTTATGACGAAGATCCGCGAATAATTATTGACCAGGTGGCTATCGGCGCCGAACATGTTGGCAAAAAATTAAACCAAAATTTATTTAAAATATCAGACCGGCGGGAGGCGATAAAAAAAGCTTTGGCTATGGCCGAAGAGAATGATATTGTGCTGATTACCGGCAAGGGCAGCGAACAGGCGATTTGCGTTAAAAACGGCGAGAAAATCACTTGGGATGACCGGGGCGTGGTCAGGGGCATATTGGGAAACAGGGGAAAATAAGCCAGTAAAAAAATTTTACCAAAAAACTCTAAGTTTTAAGCTTAGAGTTTTTTATTTCTAAAAAATATATTGACAAATTAATAATATGCGTATAGTGTCTTTATTGTAGATAATTAATTGTAATTAACATTAGGAGGAGAAAAGATGAAAACTGGATTGGGAATTGCTAAAGTGTTTGTCGCGTTAGTAGACCTTCCCTTCCTCCAGGAAGGAAAACAAGTTAATGCCTATTCTGGAAAAGACGGCTCCAATTTACTCAGGGGATGCGTGGAGGTCGATATTGATCTTGCTCATTACAAATTCACCGAAGTGAAAGGGAAAGTAATAGTTAGAATGAAACGTTCTAAAAAGATGTTTTTTAATAAATAAGTATTTTACTCATCTTCCGCTTTTTTCAAGCGGCAACGACCTGCTATCAGAGGTCGTTTTTTTATTTAATTTTTTTTGCAAAACCAGATATACACTGTTAGCTGATGTAATATTTGTTTTAAAGAGCAATATTTCCGGTACATAAACTTGTTATTTTATTATAACAAAGAATTTCTAAAGTTAGCAAGCAAATGTGTTTACTTATAATGGCAGTTTTTAAGCTTAAATAAAAAATAAAAAATGTTTTATCGGCTGTGGAAAAATTATGATTAACTTTTGGTAATTCATTAATAATATAATTAATTATTAAATTTTTAAGCTAATATTAAGTAAAATTTATATTTGTTAATATTTTTTAATTAAATCATAGAAAAACCCTTGACAAGCGCCGGCATAATTGTTAGTATTTAAAAATAGAAATAAAAAGATAATTGCATAAATTAAGTGATTATTTATTGATTTATATAAATAAAATAAAGAAACGGTAAGTTTTGAATTTTTTGTTTTTTTACTTAGCCGTTTTTTGTTTTTTAGCGAAATTCATATCCTCATGCGCTTTATAAAATTTATTTTTTATAATCTAAGTGGCCACTATTTTTTTACACGCAAACTCTCTTAATTAAATATTTTTAGCGCTAAAAACTTCAAACTCTTTTAAAAAGAGGCGGGGAAGTTTTTGGCGCATAAAACGCAAGAAATAAAATGTCCAATAATATTTCAAAGCGCAAATATTTTACCCAAAGCCGGGAAACGCTAAAGCTTCCCAACCTGATTGAAGTGCAGCAGGATTCTTATAATTGGTTCTTGGAAGAAGGGCTGGCCGAACTTTTTGACGAGGTTTCGCCGATTACCGATTTTATCGGCCGCGACCTGGGACTGTATTTTGAAAAATATTATTTAGACGAGCCCAAATTTACCGAAGCGGAAAGCCGGGCGAAAAATATTACTTACGAAGCTTCATTAAGAGTAAATGTCAGATTGAAAAACGACCGCATCAAGGAGTCGGTTACTCAAGAAGTCTTTTTGGGCGATTTTCCCTTAATGACGAAGAACGGCACTTTTATTATCAATGGTATTGAAAGGGTAGTTGTTTCCCAGCTGATCAGAAGCGCGGGCGTAATTTTTAATTTTGAATTTAT
>PETS01000051.1 GCA_002781265.1 Candidatus Falkowbacteria bacterium CG02_land_8_20_14_3_00_36_14
TAAGCAATTATTTCCTAAATGAATTAATTGCTCATATTAACATACTTTAGGGTGGTGCAGTAGGGTTTGAATCTTGTGTATATGGTTTTTTATTGATTTTTATAAATATTTATAATATACTTATTCTTATGAAAGCTAATGAGCTGCGACAAAAATATTTGGATTTTTTTAAAAGCAAAGGGCATGCTATCATAACCAGCGCTTCTTTGATTCCGGATAATGACCCTACGGTCTTATTTACTACTGCCGGCATGCATCCGTTAGTGCCATATTTAATGGGTGAAAAGCATCCGGAAGGAAATCGTTTAGTAAACGCGCAAAAATGCATCCGGACATCGGATATTGATGAAGTCGGGGATACTGTTCACCATACCTTTTTTGAAATGCTTGGCAACTGGTCATTGGGAAATTATTTCAAGAAAGAAGCGATTACTTGGAGCTGGGAATTTTTAACCGATGAAAAATGGATCAATCTTGATAAAAATAGAATTGCCGTATCAGTGTTTGCCGGTGATGCTGATGCTCCTTTTGATCAAGAGGCATATAATATTTGGAAAGAAATTGACATAGCAAGCGACAGAATAGCCAAACTGCCAAAGAAAGACAATTGGTGGGGGCCGGCCGGCATCACCGGGCCTTGCGGGCCTGATACGGAAATGTTTTATTGGGCCGGTTCTAAATATGTTCCGGAAAAATTTTATTCGGAAGATAAAAAATGGGTGGAAATATGGAATGATGTTTTCATGCAATATTATAAAAATGAAAATGGCATCTATAAGCCGCTACCACAACAAAATGTTGACACCGGCATGGGGCTGGAAAGAACTTTAGCCGTGATAAACGGACTGGATGATAATTATCAGTCAGAACTTTTTATAAATATAATTAAAAAAATAGAAGAATTATCAGATAAGAAATACGGCCATGCTGATGATATTACCAGAGCCATGCGTATTATCGCTGATCACATTAAAGCCTCCGTTTTTATTATCGGCGACGATAAGGGAATTGCTCCATCCAATACTGATCAGGGTTATATAGTGAGAAGGCTGATTCGACGGGCGATAAGGTACGGCAAGCAGTTGGAAATAGAAAAACAGCTATGGACAAAAGACCTAGCGCAAATAATTATAAACGATTATAAAGAGGCCTATCCCGAATTGGAAAAAAATAAAAATTTTATTTTTAAAAATTTAGAAATTGAGGAAAATAAATTCAGTAAAACATTGGTTATTGGCGAAAGAAAAATTGCCTTAACTAATACAGCCATAACCGGTACTGTCGCCTTCAACCTTTATCAAACTTATGGATTTCCGTTGGAAATGACAAAAGAAATAATCGCCAAGAAAGGATTAAAAATAATCAATGAAGAAGATTTCCAGAAAGAACTAAAAAGGCATCAAGATTTATCCCGCACCGCTTCGGCTGGCAAGTTTAAGGGGGGATTGGCAGACGCTTCGGAAGAGACCAAAAAACTGCATACAGCCGCTCATCTTTTATTAGCTTCCCTTAGAAAAGTTTTAGGAGATCATGTCCAGCAAAAGGGCTCCAATATAACTCCTGAGCGCCTTCGCTTTGACTTTTCCCATCCTAATAAATTAACCGACGAGCAAAAAAATGAGGTGGAAAAATTAGTTAATGAAGCCATAAACGCCAATTTGCCTGTTATAATTAATGAAATGCCTTTATTTGAGGCAAAAAAAGGAGGAGCAATCGGAGTATTTACTTCAAAATATGGAGAAAGAGTTAAAGTTTATATTATTGGCGATTCTCTATCCGGCCAATCTGCTTTCAGCAAAGAAATTTGCGGCGGCCCCCATGCCGACAGAACTGGAAGGTTAGGCAAGTTTAAAATAAAGAAAGAGCAATCGTCAAGCGCCGGAGTGAGGAGGATTAAGGCGATATTATTAAGCTAATTTTGGCAAAAATTTTATTATATATCAATAATTTGATCTTATTTACGCTAATAAATTTAATTTACCCTTGACATATAATTATTTTAAATATATAATATTTTTAGCTTAAAGATTATAAATAATAATGATTTACTAAAATTATACACCCTATAAAATTTTGGTAATATTTTGATATTTGCCAAAATTTTTTATATTAAATTTTTATTTATAAATGTCAAAAAGTAATAAAATAATTAATTCTAAAGATTTTATAGAGACAGAAGGAGAGGTGCTAGAATTAATGCCGGCCGCTAGCTTTAAAGTGCTTCTGGAGAACGGCCATGAAATTTTAGCCCATTTATCCGGCAAAATGAGAATGAATAAAATAAGATTATTGCCTGGCGATAGAGTTAAGCTGGAAATTAGCCCATATGATTTAACAAAAGGGCGCATAATTTATAGATTATAAAAATTTGTGAACTGTAATTAATTTTATGAAAGTGAGATCATCCGCTAAAAAAATATGCAAAGATTGCAAAGTAGTCCGACGGAAAGATCGGGTATATATAATATGCAAAAATTCCAAGCATAAACAAAGGCAAGGATAAGCGCTAACGCTAAATTAAAAATTAAATATTATAAAATATGGCTGTGAGAATAGCCGGCATAACAATTCCAAACGAAAAAAGGGTTGAAATCGCGTTAACCTATATTTTTGGCATTGGCCGGATGAAATCCAATGAAATATTAAAACAGGCAAGCATAGACCCGAATAAAAGAGTGAATAAATTATCAGATGAAGAGGCGAATAAATTAAGAGAAATAATTGAAAAAAAGTATAAAATTGAAGGTGATTTAAAAAGAGAAATAATGGGGAATATAAAAAGGTTAAAAGAAATTAATTCCTATCGCGGCAGCCGGCATACGAAAGGTTTGCCATCAAGAGGGCAAAGGACAAAAACAAACAATCGCACTATTCGCGGCAATAAAAGAGGCATAGCCGGATCAGGCAGAAAAGCATCGGCTGAAAAAACATAAATTATTTATAATTAATATGGGTGAAGACAAAAAGAAAATAGAAAATAAAATTGAAAAAACAGATAAAAAATCTGCAAATATTAATATTGAACAAAAAATTATTCCAGTGGTGGCTGAAGAATTAAACACAATAGATAAAAAAAATAATGAAGCCGAAGAGCTACCGGAAGAGGTAAAAAAAATATTAGCCAAGCAAATAGAAGCAAGAAAAACAGACAACCGGGAAAAAAAGAGAAAAAAGAAATCAACTGACAAGCATATAATATCCGGTAAGGCATTTATAAAAGCAACTTATAATAATACCGTTATTACTATAACAGAATTAAACGGAAATGTAATTTCCAGCGCTTCCGCCGGTTTGGTCGGTTTTAAGGGGCCGAAAAAAGCTACTCCTTATGCCGCTCAAATTATCACCAAAATTGCCGCTGATCGGGCAAAAGAATTCGGATTAAAAGAAGTAAATGTTTTTGTTAAAGGAGTCGGCACCGGCCGGGAATCGGCAGTCAGAGCTTTAAACGCCAATGGCTTATTTGTTACGGCTATTAAAGATATTACTCCTATTCCCCATAATGGCTGCCGAATAAGAAAGGTCAGAAGGGTCTAGGGAGTTATTTAAATTATAAATATATAATATAAATTTTGATTTTAATTATTTATCTAACTATGGCAAGAAATCTAAATCCACAATGCAAACAATGCCGAAGAATAGGCGAGAAATTATTTTTGAAAGGAGAACGTTGCTTGTCCCAAAAGTGCGCGATTGTGAAAAGAAATTATCCGCCGGGAGCTAAAGGCATGGCTGGCGCCAAAGGCGGTCGGCAAAGAAGAAGCGATTATGGCTTGCAGCTTTTAGAAAAACAAAAAATTAAAAAACAATACCAATTGTTAGAAAAACAATTTAAATTAACATTTCTTAAAGCCAGTAAATTAGCCGGAGATAAAGGCGAAAATTTTTTAAAACTTTTAGAAACGAGATTTGATAATATTATTTACCGGTTTGGCTATGCCACTTCTAGAAATACCGCCCGACAGCTTATAAATCACGGCCATTTTATGATTAATAATAAAAAAGTTAATATACCCTCCTATCAAGTAAAAGAAGGCGATATTATAGCAATAAATCCAACCAGTTTTAAATTAAAACCTTTTAATAAACTGGATGAAATATTTAAAAAAGCTGAAGTTCCTGGTTGGCTGAATTTAGACAAGAAAGAAAAGAAAGGAAAAGTAATGCATCTGCCGGGCATGGCCGATATCAAATGCAATATTAATCTGCCTTTAGTGGTAGAATATTATTCACGTTAATTAATTCATCATAAAATTTAAAGATTATTTTTAATTTTAAATATTTATATGCAAAAAATTACTCTTCCCCAAAATATTATATTTGCCAAAGGCGAACAGCTAAATGAAAAAAAAGTTATCATTGAACCTTGTTATCCCGGATACGGCGTTACCATTGGCAATTCGTTAAGGAGAGTTTTGCTTTCTTCGTTGCCGGGCGCGGCGGTAATCGGCGTAAAAATCAAAGGCGTAACCCATGAATTTACCACTATTCCGTTCGTGAAAGAAGATGTTTTGGAAATATTATTAAATTTTAAAAAATTACGCTTAAAAGTTTATAGCGATGAGGTTATTAAATTAAATTTAAGCGTTAATGGAGAAAAAGTTGTTAAAGCCGGCGATATTACGAAAAATAGCCAGGTAGAAATAATCAACCCTGACTTAATATTGGCGTCTATCACCGATATTAAAGGCAGTTTGGATATGGAAATTTATGCGGCTAAAGGAGTCGGCTATGAAACGATTGAAAGCCGTGAAAATAAAAACAATGAAATCGGCTATATTGAGATAGATTCAATATTTACATCGGTTTTATCGGTGAGCGTTGATATAGAAAATGTCCGCGTGGGGAAAATGACTAATTGGGAAAAACTTAATATTAAAATTTTAACTGACGGCACCATTACCGCCGAAGAAGCATTCAAAAAATCCGTAGTAATTTTAATTGATCAATTTAACGCCTTAATTGCTGAAAAGGAAGAAGTTAAAAAAGAAGAAAAAGAGGAAAAAACGGAAAAGAAAGGCAAGCCGGATGAAGCTATTGTTGATAAAGAAGAAGATAAGCCGGCTAAGAAAAAAAGAGGCCGCCCAAAAAAAGAAAAAACCGTTATAGAAAGCTAATATATTATTTTTTGATTTTCATTTTTGAATTTATATGAAACATAGGGTAAAAATAAAAAAATTACATAGAAAAAAAGAACCGCGGGAAATGATGCTTAGGAATTTAGCATCCAGCATTATTATTTATGAAAAAGTCAATACTACCGAAGCTAAAGCCAAGGCCGTAAAACCACTGGTGGAAAAAGCAATCAGTATTGCGAAAATAGGCGATTTAAAAAGCCGGCGCCAATTAATCCAAATTTTGCCGCAGCCAATGGCTATTAAAAAATTATTGGAAGTTATCGGCAAGCGTTATCATGACCGCCTAGGCGGCTATACTAGAATTATTAAACTGGGGAATAGGCAAGGCGATGGCGCCGCTACTGTGCAAATAGAGCTTGTTTAAGCATTAGACCTGTTGCTTAATAAGCTCCTGTTGCAATTTCCATATTTTGGTAAATTTTTCTCAAAATTTTTTAGCTAATATAATCATATTCCTTCAAAAATTTTTGAAAAAATTTCCTTGAAATCTGAAAATTTCGCCACGAAGATTATTAAGCAACAGGTCTATTAAATTATTTAATATGAAAAAAGCAGCCAGAAAAATATATAAAATAGAAGCTTCTAACCAAGCAGTGGGCAGAATTGCCACGCAAGCGGCCAATTTATTAATGGGCAAAAACATGCCCGAGTTTGAATATAATATTGACGGCGGCGGTATAGTGCAGGTTGATAATATATCCAAGCTTAAATTTACCGGCAAAAAATTGGCCCAAAAAATTTATTATCATTACTCCGGCTATCAGGGCGGATTGAAAGGCAAAAAAATGAGCGATCTGCAAAAAGCCGACCCGACGGAAATTTTAATCCGCGCGGTAAAAAAAATGCTGCCTATCAATAAATTAAGAGATAATAGAATGAAAAGATTGATAATTAAATAAAAATCATGACTACAATAAAACATACAAATAAGCCGGAGGCCGAACTTGAGGAAATAAAATTCAAGGGTAAATTTATTAATAGCATCGGCCGGCGCAAGAGCTCTAGCGCCCAAATAAGATTATATAAAAATGGCAATGGCGCCATAATCATTAACGGCCTAAAAGCCAATAAATATTTTTCTCAATCATTGGCCGCTTTTATTTTACAGCCATTGAAATTAGCCGGACATTTAAGGGATTTTAACATATCTATTTTAGCTAAAGGCGGAGGAAAAGTAGGTCAAGCCAGCGCCATCAAGCACGGACTGACCAGAGCTTTAGTAATTTTTGACATTAAATTGCGGCCGTCTTTCAAAGCCAAGGGCTGGCTGACCAGAGATGCGCGTGAAAAAGAAAGAAAAAAACCAGGCTTAAAGAAAGCCAGAAAAGCGCCGCAATGGGCCAAGAGATAACAATTACATATTTTATAAAGGCAGGATCAAATCTTGCCTTTATTAATATAAGCTTGATTTATTTATTAATTTAAGCTAATATTTATATAATTAAACAAGGAGGAGCCAGATCTGTAAAGATTATGGCTTTTTTGGTCTTTGAAAATATAGATAGATAAAAGGAATGTTTTTTGTTTTATTCGGATAAAACCAATAACTTTTATGGAGGGAATGAAAATGGAAAATCAAAAATGTATGTTAGGTTATGCTATAAGTTTATTGCCGGATATTCCGACAAAGTTCAGAAATTTGCAGATGCCAGGAGATGGAAGATATCAGCCCGAAGAACTTAAGCTTTATTTAGGCTATGATATGTGGACCCGTTGGTTGGTTATTGTTGAGTATTTTTGGATGCTTACTCTCGCGGAAATAGGCGAAATGCCTGAAAAAGACGCGAAGTTTCTAACAAAAGAACTATTAGCCAAGCTATTGATGAATATAAATACTACCAAACAGGACATTATAGAGAAAAAAACAAAGCATGATATTTTAGCGCTTCTTGTTTTAATGCGCCGATATTTACCCAAAGAGCTTCATCGCTGGCTGCATTTTTGCGCGACTTCATATGACATTATCAATACCGCCTATGCACTCCAGCTTAAGACAGTTTTTTTTCATGTTTTTGCTCCCAAACTTAAATATTTAGATGCAATATGGAGAAAAACTATTTATGAAAGCGTAAGAGTCTTACAAGCCGGTAGAACTCACCTACAAACAGCCTTGCCTATTACTTTCGGTTTTTGGGGATCAAATTTACATAATCGTTTTATTGGGTCAAGCAGAAAAGCATTTGATTTAGCTAATGAAATTCAGGGGAAATTTACGGGAGCGGTAGGCACCTCAGCTTCCCAGAGAGTACTTTTAAAATCAAAAGAAGGGGAAAAAGTACTTATGGAAATGTTAGGGCTTCCAGCCGCGGAAATAAGTACGCAAATAACACCGCCAGAAGGGATGGCCAGGTTTTATGGTGAATTAGTATTACTTTCAGGTATATTGACAAATCTCGGTGAAGATGTGCGTATACTCCAATCTTCACAATTTGGCGAAATTACAAGCGCTAGTTCCACCTTATCAACAATGTCTCACAAAAAAGCTAATCCGATTTCAGCTGAAAATGTCGCCGGCATGCATGTAATTATTATCGCGGAATACATGAAAGTTTTAATGACATTAGTAAGCGATTTACAGCGCGATCTCCGTTGGTCATGCGTTATGAGAAGTTTTTCAGCCGTAGCCGTATATACTTATCAGCAGATTCTTACGGCTGAAAAGACTTTAAAAACCATAAAAGTAAATAGAACCATGTGCTGTGAAAATTTTAACAAACAGGCAAATGTTGTTACCGCAGAACTTTTACATTTGTCGCTTCAGCGTGAAGGCTTAAAAGATGCGCATAGATTTGTAAATAAAACAATTGTACCATTAGCAGAAGAACAGAGCTTTAATCTTATTGATGCTATGGAAGCATATTTAAGCAATCATAGGAATAAAAAAATCAGCAAAATATGGAATAAAATCGGATCCGACATAAAGCATTATTTACTCCATCCTAACGAATATACCGGCGATGCAGTTGAAATTTCACAGCGTGAAGCTAAAAACATATTGTAAAGGAGGAATGATTATGGCGCAAGTACTGGTTATTGAAGGCAGCCGAACCGACGACAAGAATACAAATATTTTGCTGAAAATTTTGTGTGAATGCAATGTTGATTACCGCGTTGATTGCGCATCGGCTCATTGGTATGCCGGCTTAATTTATGCCGATTACATCAAAAAAATCAAAGAAAAAATTATTATTTTTATCGGTGGCATGTCTCCATCAGCGCCCGGCATAATTTCCGCGATATTACGCAACTTAAATAAGCACGATACTATCGTTATTGGTATTCCTGCAGACAAAGCCGCTCGCAGCGCGATTGAAGATCTGCCAATGGGCACTCCTGTCTTGATGCCGGGATTTAATACAACCAGTGTTAAACACAGTATTATAAACGGTGGTTTAACCGCTGCTAAATTGGCCTTAGCCCAAAGTAATAATGAATTAATAAGAGATGGACTTTCTGATTGGTTTTTAAATAAGCATAGAAAAAAACCTATTGAAAGGATTGTATTAAACGATAAGGGTCTTATACCCTAAAAGAAAAGGAGGAAATTATGGCAAGAGAACTTATTAGGCGAGGAAGTTCAAAAAATATTTATAAAGCTGGTAAAAATAGTATTTTATTCGAAGCAACCAATTATTATTCTGTTTTTGACGTTGGCCGATCGCCGGATACAATCCCTGGAAAAGCAAAGGCAATTATTGCTTGCGCCGTCAAATCTTTCCAGATTGCCGATGCAATCGGCGTCCCTACGCATTTTATTGAGCAGGTTGACGATGTAACGATTAGAGTTAGAGAAGCGCAAATCATTACCAATCGTTCTTTAACTGAAAAAGATGAAAATTATGTCGTACCCGCTGAATTCATCTATCGGCTGTTTGTCGCGGGCAGTATTTACCGAGATTTCCGTTCAGGGGAAAAGAAACCGGAACATTATGGTTTGCCCGCCGGTAAAATTCCAAGAGTGGGGACACCCTTTCCCTATCCGATGCATATGCTCACTACCAAATTTGAGCATGTGGATAGGGATATTACAACCCAAGAAGTGTGCGGAATGGCGGGAATAACCTTAAATGATTTGGCCGAATTTTGGTCAATGATTGATCGGCTGACCGGTGCAACCGGATTGAAAATGGATGAGGCCGGATACGAACTGCTTGACGGAAAACTGGAATGCATTATCGGACCGGAACGCGAAAAGATGATTGGTGATGTTTTTTGCACCCCTGACGAAGATCGTCTATGTCTAATTGGCAAACTAAAAGACGGGATAGTTGAACATTACTCCAAAGAATGCATACGCCAAATCTTCATTGAAAATGGATACAAGGAAATTTTACAAACGGCTCGTGATAAAGGAGATCTTGACCCGCCGATTCCTCATCTGAATGAAGAACAAATTGAGGAGATTAGCCGACGATACATTGCAGTAGCCGAAGCCTATTCTGGACAAAAAATATATATTTAAAAGGAGAGAAAAACTTTAGGATTGCGAGATACAAACTTGCAATCCTTTTTTTATTTTAATTAAACCTCACTCTAGCCCTCTCCTTGCCGAGGAGAGGGGATAGATATTTTTTATTATCTTTTTTTATAATTTATGCTAAAATTATTGTATGTCTGAAAAAATTACCAATATTGCCAAAAACACGTCCTATTTCACCTTTGCTTTGATTATGCAAAAGGTGATTTCTTTTAGTTATTTTATTATTTTAGCGCGCAATTTGGCCCCGGAAAACTTGGGCAAGTATTATCTGGCCATATCTTTTACGACCATATTCGCTATATTTATTGATATGGGGTTGGCAAATGTTTTAACCAGAGAAGTAGCCAAAACGCGGGAAAATGCCGGCAAGCTGATCAATAATATTTTAACCATAAAAATTCCTTTATTTCTTATCTGCTTTATTGCCGTTATTGTTTTAGCTAATATATCCGGTTATCCGGAAATTACCCGTCATTTAATATATTTGGCCGCAATTCCGATGGTCCTGGATTCATTTACGGTTTCTTTTTTTGCTGTTATCAGGGGGCATCATAATTTAATTTTTGAAAGCATAGCTTCGGTTTTGGTGCCTCTCATAATGCTTGTTTTTGGATTTATCGCTCTAAAATTATCCGACAGTTTAATTCCGCTGATGCTAACTTTGGTTTTAGCCAGCGTTTTTAATTTTATTTATGCCTTGATTGTTATTATTAAAAAATTTAAAATAAAATTAAAGCCGGAATTTGATAAAAAATTTATAAAATTAATTATAAAAATTACCGCCCCTTTTGCTTTATTCGCCATTTTTCAAAGAATTTATACCAATCTTGACACTGTTTTATTGTCAATTTTAGCCGGCGATAAATCGGCCGGGCTTTATCAAATAGCATTTAAAATAATATTTGCCTTGCAGTTCTTGCCTATGGCTTTTACCGCCTCTCTTTATCCGGCATTTTCTTTATATTGGTCAAAAAATCGCGAACAATTATCCATTAGTTTTGCCCGGGCCATAAATTATCTTATAATTATTTCTTTGCCCATAAGCGCCGGCATTATTGTTTTAGTCGATAAAATAATACGCCTTTTCAAACCGGAATATTTAGAATCTATTCTGCCATTGCAGATAATTATGGCTTCGCTTTTTTTCATTTTTTTGAATTTTCCCATCGGCTCGCTTTTAAACGCCTGCGACCGCCAAGCGGTTAATACTAGAAATATGGGCATCGTTTTGCTATTAAGCATTGCTTTGAATTTAATTTTCATTCCTAAATGGCAGGAGACAGGAGCCAGTATTACTGTCTTAATTACTAATTTAATCATGTTTGTTTTAGGGCTATATTATATTCCTAAAATAACTAAAATATATTTTTTAAAAATTGGAAAAATTTTATTAAAATCAACAATCGCCGTGAGTTATATGGGCGTATTTGCATTTTCTTTTAAAAATGATATTAATATATTTATAATTGTAATTTTATCCTCAATTATATATTTTGTTTTATTATATTTATTGGGAGGGTTTAAAAAGGAAGATGTTATCAGTATTTGGAATTCTTTTGCCAATGTAAAAAAGCTCGGGTAAGCGAGCTTCTACGAAAGGGGGGCGGGGGAGGTGGTTTGGCCGTTTGTTTGTCCAAGGTATTATTCTAAAATTGGAATAGATCCACGAAGCAAGCTTGGCCAAACCTTTACCATCCCCCTGGTAAAATATCAAAAGGGCAATAAATCCCAGGAACAGATTGGAGGCTTACAATCCTGATGGGGTCTGTTTGCATCTTTTCTGCTCCCAGGTAAAAACATATTAACATATAAAATTATTTTGTCAAATAAAATGCATACTTTATTATTTACCTTGGAATATCCGCCTTTTAAGGGGGGAGTGGCTAATTATTATGAAAATTTAGTTAAATATTGGCCCAAAACAGAAGAAATTTTTGTTTTAGATAATAATAACAATAAATTAATTAATAATAAATTGCCATTTTTAAAATGGCTGCTTTCTATTTGGCAATTGTTTAATGAAATTAAAAAAAATAATATTAACCATGTTATAATCGGGCAAATTTTGCCGTTAGGGACAGCAACTCTTATTATTTATAAAATATTAGGTATTAAATATAGTATAATTTTGCACGGTATGGATTTTAGTTTAGCCATTAAAACTCCCAGAAAAAAATTAATTACCAGATTAATTTTAAAAAACGCTAAAAATGTTATCTGCGCCAATAATTACACGGCTAATTTGGTTAAACAAATTGCCAATAATAAAATATCTGTTGTTAATCCTGGCGTTAACATTAAACAATTAAGAAATAACAGCTTTATTTTAACCGGTGAATTAATCGCCAAATATAATTTAAAAAATAAAATTATATTATTCAGTTTGGGTCGCTTGGTTAAAAGAAAAGGGTTTGATAAAGTGATAGAGGCCATGCCAAAAATTTTGCCACAAATTCCAAATCTAAGATATTTTATCGCCGGCACGGGTCCGGATGAAAAATATTTAAAAGATCTTCCCGTCATTCTGAAAGAATCCGCCAGCAGGCGGAGGAGTGAAGAATCACGTTTTAAAACGAACAGCGAACGAGCTGCGGGAACATTTGTACCTGACGCTCATCAAGATGACGAAAGAGTTATTTTTTTAGGGAAAATCACTGATAAAGAAAAATGGGCCTGGCTGGCGATATGCGATATTTTTATAATGCCGGCCAGAAATATAAATAATGATTTTGAGGGCTTTGGCATAGTTTATTTGGAAGCGAATTTATTTTCCAAGCCGGTGATTGCCGGCCATAGCGGGGGAGTCGGTGACGCAGTTGCAGATGGTGTAAACGGCATTCTTGTGAATCCTGAAAATATAAACGATATCAGCCAAGTGGTAATTAATTTAGCCAAAAATAAAAATTTAAGAAATAAATTAGGAAATCAAGGAAGAAGCAGAGCTTTGAAAGATTTTGATTGGCAAAAGCAAATTAATATAATATATAATATTATAAATAAAAATTAAAATATGATTTCAATTATAATACCAGTCTACAACCAAGCCGACAAACTGCCCAAGTGTCTAGATAGTATTTTAAACCAAACCTATAATAATTATGAGATTATCATAGTTGATGACGGTTCTACTGATAATCTGAATATCACTCTGGAAAAATACAAAAATATTTTTAGTTATAAGCTTAATATTTTAGAACAGGAAAATAAAGGCGCCAACTCCGCCCGCAACCATGGCTATAAATCAGCCAAAGGCGAATATCTGCTATTTTGCGATGCGGATTTAGTATTGCAGGCAAATATGATGGCAATCATGCTAAAAACCTTAAAAGATAATCAATCAGCCAGCTATGCTTATTCATCATTTAGGTACGGCTTTAAAATCTTTAAACTTTGGCCCTTTTCCCCAGAAAGACTTAAAATTATACCCTTTATCCATACAACTTCATTAATCAGGCGCGAGCATTTCTCCGGTTTTGATGAAAATATCAAAAAATTACAGGATTGGGACCTTTGGCTAACGATGCTTGCTAAAGGCCATGCGGGCATTTGGATAAATAAAGTTTTATTCAAAGTGCAAACTGGCGGCACCATGAGCGCCTGGCTACCATCAGGCGCGTATAAATTACTGCCGTTTCTGCCGGAAGTAAAAAAATATAACCAAGCTTTAAGTATTATAAAGCAAAAGCATAGTTTATGAGAAAAATTTTAATTTTAATAATTATTTATATATTTTTTTCAATTTTATTTTTTTTATTTCCCATTTTTACAAGCGATCAAGAAATTACATTTATAGCAATAAATAATATAAAAATTCAATCCGAAATTGCCGATACTGATATTAAAAGATATAATGGATTAAGCTATAGGGAAGATCTATGCCCTGTTTGCGGAATGCTATTTGTATTTTCAGATAAGCAAGAAAGAATTTTTGTAATGAGAAATATGTATTTTCCCTTAGATATTATTTGGATAGATGGCGATAAAATAGTTAATATAAGCAAGAATTTACTTCCGAAAGGTCCCCGACCCGAGGTATTTTATCATAGCGACGCGCCGGTTGATTATGTCTTGGAAGTTAATGCCGGCTTAGCCGACAAATTTAATTTTAAAATAGGGGATAAAGTTAATTTTAATCAATAAACTTGTTGCTTAATATATGGAATATTTGTTCAAAGACATATCCAAAAAAACATTTTTATTTATAATTTTAGCTGAATTAATTTCTTATTCAGCATTTATTTTTCACAGTTTTAATAATTTCGCTTTTTGGGCTGTGGTTATACTTATCTTGGCTCTGGCCATAAAAAAATTAGAATATGGGGTTTGGATAGCTTGCGCCGAATTATTTATCGGATCAAAGGGTTATCTTTTTTATTTTGATTATAAAGGAATAGTAATTTCTATCCGCCTTGCCCTTTGGCTGATTATTATGTCAGTTTGGCTGGCGGGAATATTATATCATTGGGCGCGAAAGAAAAATTTAAAAATAGAATTTTTCAATTCAAAATTTTTTCCTTATTTTTTTATATTTTCCATCTTTATTCTTTTGGGCCTTATTAACGGCTATTTATCACATAATGCCTATGATAATATTTTTTTTGATTTTAACGGCTGGCTTTATTTATTATTAATTTTTCCTTTTTATGCGGCTATCAAAAATAATAACGGTATAAATAAGCTACTGCAAATTTTTTCCGCGTCTATTATCTGGCTGTCTTTAAAAACATTAATCTTGCTTTATTTTTTTTCCCATGATATATACGGAATCCTTGAGAATGCATACAAGTGGGCGAGAACCACCGGCGTCGGGGAGATTACGCAAATTCAGGGCGGTTTTTTTCGTATTTTTTTCCAATCCCATATTTATATTTTAATAGGATTATCCATATTAATATTTTATTTGCTTAAAATTTTAGTCAATAAACAAGAAAAAAAAGAAATTATTTATAATTTTTTGATTTTAATTTTATTTTTTTCTATAATATTAATAAGTTTTTCCAGAAGTTTTTGGATCGGTCTAATCGCCGGCTTGATAATTTTTTATATTTATCTATTTTGGCAGAAAATAAAATGGCAAGTGATAATCAATTTAACCGGATTGATTTTATTTTCCTCGGTTTTGGGGCTGGCCTTGATTATTTTAGTTGCCCAATTTCCTTATCCGCATCCGGCCAGCGGATTTAACACCGCAGAACTGATAACCAAGCGCGCCGGTCAAATTGAAGGGGAAGCGGCTGTTTCCTCAAGATGGGACTTACTGCCCGTTTTGTGGTTAAAAATCAAAGACAATCTATTCTTGGGACAGGGTTTTGGATCCACCGTAACCTATGCCTCATCCGACCCGCGCGTATTGGAAAATAACCCGTCTGGATCATATACTACCTACGCTTTTGAATGGGGCTGGCTGGATATTTGGTTAAAATTAGGGCTATGGGGATTAATATCTTATTTAATTTTAATAGGAAAACTATGTATTCGCGCTTTCAGTGATAAAAATAATTATCTGTTTTTGTCTTTGGGATTGGGCATTATAATTGTGTCGGTTGTCAGTATTTTTTCTCCATATTCAAATCATCCCTTGGGAATCGGCTTATTGATTATAATTAGTTTAATTTTAGATAATAAAATGCCATCTGCAAATACTGAATAAGTTCAGACACATATTGGACTGCGAAGCAGGCCAATATGCAAACAATTTACACGCTTAGAGGGCTAAA
>PETS01000093.1 GCA_002781265.1 Candidatus Falkowbacteria bacterium CG02_land_8_20_14_3_00_36_14
GTATGAAATAGCAAAAAATCCTTTTCGGCCCTATCGGGCAATTAATTGGGGGAATATATTTTTTAATTAACATAATAACAAAATATGAACAAGAAAATAACAATTTCAGTAATAGTGTTAGTCGTTTTGGCTTTAGGATTTTTTATGCTCAGTAAAAGCCCAAAAACATCCGATAATTTAGATGGTTCAAAAAACGATACTAAATCTGAGGACATTAAACAACCAGTTGCTACAAATGTTTTTGAAAATTACACTGACAACGACCTTGGACTAAAATTTCAATATCCTAAATCATTTAGTAAGCCCAAAATAGTCATTGATGAAAAAAATGATGATTGCAAAAAAGGTAAGTCAAAAAGTATTATTTTTAAAAATGAAAAAATAACGGTAGGTGCATTTTCAAACAATTTTAAATTTCCTTGTGACATGGGACTAGGTAGTTATGATGGCAATGTAAACCTTAAAGATGCTTGCGAAAAAGAAGGTGAAATTATTGGAAATTTCAAAAGTATAATACAATATGGCATTTCAACAAACATTGGTTATTGCAGTTACCAAAAGAATGGAATATACACAGAAACAGGCGTTGAGTACCTACCAGACGAAGCCGGCGTCGTTATACATAGATATGCGCTTATAAACCTAAGCTCAAAGGAGTTTAAGGGATTAATAATATCAAAAGAACTCCCATCTGAAAATTTAAATACTGCATTCTTTAAAATTATAACCGAGGAAGATCGTAATAATTTCAAAACACTAGCAAGCGAATATGTTGCTAAAATTCAAAATAATGAAATTGAGCAAAAATCGCTTAATGAGTTTGATAATTTAGTAGCTTCAATAATTGAGATTAATTAAAAAATATATTCCCCCAATTAATTCTTTTGCCTAAGGGTAAAAGCGAAAAGAATTTTTTACTACATCATACAACAAGTCCTATGCGGTTGCGGCTTTTTACAAAAACCTCCACCCAAATCCGCTTCGCGGACTTCGCATAGGATTAACGTTAGGCGAAATTAAAAATTCTTAAAAATTCTTTTATGAGGAACAAAAAAATCATTATTTTTATAATTGTAGTTATTCTCGCTCTGACCATTGGGGTTATCTATATTTTTACCACCAATAAATCAGTAAAACAAAATAATAATTTTTTTGACAATGTGCAATCTTCTCTGCAATGCGCTAAAGAGGGTGAAAGTACTGGAACATGTGTTGGATGTGTCACTAAATGTTGTGATGGATTGAAAGGTATGGCTCATCTGAAATATGAAAGTGGATGTATTAAATTTCCAGCCCCAGGCTCCGGCTCAACTTGCAGTAAGTGTGGTAATGGTATTTGTGATAAACAGAATAATGAAGATGACTGTAATTGCCCCGAAGATTGCAAATAATTTTTAAGAATTTTTTACATCGCCTAACACGGCACATGCGGTTCAGAAATTTCTCATTTTTTAGACTTTTAAATTAAGATGTGAGAAATTTCCTCACCCAAATTGCGCTGACGAAATGGCGAGTTTAGTGATATAATCAAGACAGGCGATAATTAACAATTTTAATCAATAATCCACGGCGCAACTTCGCATGTGCCGAAACGTTAGCTGAAATATATGTTTTTCTTTTCGGCTATCGCCGAACTCTTAAAAAGAATTAAATTTTGTTTTTTATTTATTAAATGAGGGGAATTAGGAGTTTTCTTTCGCTACCGCTACAGAAAACAAATTTATTATTAATTTTTAAATATAAATCGCATGACTTTACTTTACATTTTATTAGCTATAATTGCGTATATCCTTTGGCGCATTTATCGTCAAAAAGAGGAGGAGAAGGAACAAATTGCAGATGAAAAATATGATGCTGAATGGGAAGCCAAGAAAAAAGAGGAGCACAAAGACTATCCTCATCTGATAGGCAATATTGATTACACCTGGCTGAAACTTTTTGGTAAACTTTATATCGAAAAAAATATTTCACACCTAAATGCTGCTTTTTCTATGTACTTGAAGGAGTCTAATAATACAAAATTGGACATGGAAGTTGATATGTTGTTTAACTCTGTTTGGGATCTCACTGAAGAACTTCTTGAACACCTTGAGACGTATCATGAAAGCACAAAATACGAGAATGAAATTGCTATAATTACCTATTGGCAATTAATCGCGGAAGAAGCCGAATCCTTTGTTGGTAAAGATATGGAAGCCATTAAAAAGGCTTTTCGCACCACCCCATTTACTGACATAGAAAAAATTTCCTCCTTTTTCCCTAAAAAAGATAATCATCCAGACAAAGAACTTTCTTTCAGAGATGAAAAAGGCGAATTTCCCAGAGAATCAAAAGGCTCAAAACTAATTCACGATAGAATAACTGTATAAGAACCAAAAGGATAGTAATTGTGATTATGAAATAGAAGAAAAAATGCAAAGACATCATACAGTACAAAATAAATATTTAGCACAATGGAAAAGTAAAATAAATAATCAGCTCAATATTTATTTAATTTTTAAAAATGAATATATTGAACGAGGCCCAAACTGGAAAGGATTTTGGAAAAAAGATTATAACATATACGACGAGGATAAAGGCAATTTTTACCTGCCAGAGGAAGTAACAAATAAAATTGATACAGAAGGACTCGAAGCTATAAAGAAAGTTGATGGAAATTTGCAAAAACAATTAGACGGCTATGATAGAAGTGCCCTTGCTTTTTATGTAGCCCTACAGTATATCAGAACTCCTAAATTTCGAGAAGAAACAGATAAATTCATGGGAGAAAATATTAAATTTTTTATGAGAAAAGATATTTCTTCCCCTGATAAATTTAAAATTTCAAAAGAAGAAATATTAAAACAAAAACCTAAAAATCAAAAAGAAAAGGAAGCTTTAGAAAAAATCAGCACAATGACCGACGAGGAAATCAACCAGCAATCTTATAAATTTTTACATAGTGATGATTTTGAAATCAGACTTACAAATACAGGGCATTCGAAACAAATATTAAAAATCGATAGATTGGCTAAAAATATATTTGAATTAAAATGGAATTTCGCAATCGCGCCGAAAGGAACATCATTTATAACCACAGATAATCCTTGTTTCACAATTTCTTCAAGCAAGATACGCCAAGGACTGCTATCTCCAAATGTTTTAATTTTTTTTCCCTTGAGGCCAGACCTGTGTATTATTATAAAACCAGTACTTAAATCGAAGAAGGAAAATTATATAAATATCGACAAGAAAAAAGTGAGAGAGATAAATAAGTTAATACTTGAAAATAGCTATCAGTGCGCTATCGCAAAAGATAAAATTCATTTAGAATGTCTAACGAAAAATTACGATTATAAAAATCACCGAAAATCGAGAGATGTGGCTGTTTACAAGAAAGGTGATTATGTGATGTTTAATCTTGAATAAGGAGTTTAAGGGCAAGGGGAATTCACCCCTTTAATTCCCCTCTTCCCCTTGCCCTTAAACAAAAAAACAAAATTTAATTCTTTTTAAGAGTGATTTGCATCCGCAAATCAAAGAAAAACATATACATCAGCTAACAACGAGTATCCGGTTACGGCTCTTCCGAGAGCCTCCACCCAAATTTTATTATAGCTTTGCTAAATAAAACTTCGGATACTCGTAGACGTTAGCTGAAATATCCCTTTTCTTTTTTGGGCTATCGCCCAATTGTTTTAAAAAAATTTAAAATTTCTTTTTCATTAATTAAAGAGGGGTATTAAGGTGTTTTCTCCGCTCCACTACGAAAACGATTTATTAAATACCCTTTTTAGGGTAGAATGTAGTTACTATGACAATAAATGATATAAAAACTAACCATAAAATAATACGAGGCGATTCAAGACAAATGAATGAATTGTCTGATAACTCAGTGAATTTAGTGATAACCTCACCGCCATATTGGCAATTAAAAGATTACGGAACCGATGATCAAATCGGGTATAATGATAGTTACGAAAAATATATAAACAATTTAAATTTAGTTTGGCAAGAATGTTATAGGGTTTTGCAAAATGGCTGTCGTTTGTGTGTTAATATCGGCGATCAATTCGCCCGCTCTGTTTATTATGGCCGATATAAAATTATTCCAATCAGAACAGAAATAATTAAATTCTGCGAAACCATTGGGTTCGATTATATGGGCGCAATTATATGGCAAAAATCAACCACAATGAACACTTCAGGAGGGGCTACAATTATGGGGTCATTTCCATTTCCAAGAAACGGTATAATTAAACTTGATTATGAATTCATTTTGTTATTTAAAAAAATTGGTACTCCAGAAAAAATAGATAAAAACCTAAAAGAACTTTCTGAAATGACAAAAGAAGAATGGAATACATATTTTCAGGGCCACTGGAATTTTAATGGGGTCCGACAGGATGGACATATTGCCATGTTTCCGGAGGAATTGCCAAAAAGGCTGATTAAAATGTTTTCATTCGTTGGTGATACTGTGCTTGATCCATTTGTTGGCAGCGGCACAACCTCATTGGCAGCAAAAAATTTAGGCCGCAATTCTGCAGGTTATGAAATTAACCCCAAATTTATCGACATGATTAAACAAAAATTAGATGTTGCTAACAATAAAATGTTCGACAATTCGAATATAAATTTTATAAATCAGGAAAAAATAAATACCGACTTTAACAATCAAGTTTCTAAATTACCTTATATTTTTAAAGATCCAATTAAGCTTGATAAAAAAGTAGATCCTAAAAAACTACAATTTGGATCAAGAATAGACGAGAATACAAAACAAAGAGATGAGTTTTTCACAGTAAAAAAAATAATAGATTCCGTAACACTAAAATTAAACAATGATTTGGTTATTAAATTATTGGGGGTGAAAAATAATCCGCAAAAATTAAATGAAGCTGTGAATTATCTGAAAAATAAAACCAACAAACAGAGAGTATTTTTAAGATTTGATAACTTGAAATATGACAAAGAAAATAATTTATTGTGTTATTTATATTTACAAAATAAAACTTTCATTAACGCTCATT
>PETS01000042.1 GCA_002781265.1 Candidatus Falkowbacteria bacterium CG02_land_8_20_14_3_00_36_14
TTATCTTTAAATAATATTAATTATCCACAGAAGGTAGCTTTGACTCTGCAACAGTACATGAGTGGACAAAAATAAAATAATTATATAAAATAAAGTATATTCATTATTAAAAATTAAAATAAAAAAATGAGTGATAAAAATAAAAATACAAATGGCGGAAACAAAGATATTATTAGCGAAGATTTGGATGATTTATCGTTAGAAAAAGAAGAATTATCCGATAATTCATCTGAATTTAGCGATGAAATTACTGATAATGAAGACAATATTAGCAAAGATGAATCTGGAAAAAATAAAGATAATTCTTCGGTTAATATTTCAAAATCTAAGGCAGTTTTAATTAGAAAAATTTTAAAAAATATACAGCAAAATAGCGATCAGCTGTCCCAGCTTTTGTCGCAGTTTTTAACCAAAGAAGAAGAGGAAAGGATCAGCCTTGGGCAGCTTGCCGATGAAGCGGACGGCGAGGATGATAAAATAATTGCCGGCAGCAGAATAATAGAAGGTGTGTTTACCGGAGAATATATGATCGGTCCGGACGGAAAGCAATACAGCGTGCCGGCTAATTACGCCTCCAAGTCAAAATTGGTGGAAGGCGATATTTTAAAATTAACTATTACCGATAACGGCACGTTTGTTTATAAGCAAATCAGCCCGATGGACAGAAAGCGGCTGACCGGCAAGTTAAAAAAGATTGAAGACGGATCATTCATGGTAATCGTTGATGATAAGAAATGGCGCGTTTTAAATGCCAGCGTTACTTATTACAAAGGCGAACCGGGCGATGAAGTTATAATATTAGTTCCCAGGTCAGAGAAAAGCCAATGGGCGGCGGTAGAAAATATAATAAAAAATATTGAGATAAATTAGTTTTACCCGCACCCAAATCTTTGGTGTGGGGGTTCACCAATAAAATTATAAAAATCAGATGTCAAACAGAGGAGGGAGGTTTTTCCTCTTTTTTAAGTCATTTATAACAATTATAATTAAAATATTATTTTATGGCGACATTGTATAGAAAATACCGGCCGCAGAATTTTAAAGAAGTTGTCGGCCAGAATCACATAAAATTAACTTTAGAGCAGGAAGTGGAATCCGGCAAAATCGCTCATGCTTATATTTTTTGCGGACCGAGAGCTGTCGGGAAAACCACTTTGGCGCGCGTTTTAGCTAAAGCGGTCAATTGCGAAAGAATAAAAGCCGGGGAGCACGAGCCGTGCAATAAATGCTCGTCTTGTCAAGATATTACTATCGGCCGGAATATGGATATTATGGAAATAGACGCCGCCAGCCACACCGGCGTAGACAATGTCAGAGAAAATATTATCGCCTCTACCAGAATATTTCCCAGCCGGTCAAAATACAAAGTATTTATCATTGATGAAGTCCATATGCTTTCCTTATCCGCTTTTAACGCGCTTTTAAAAATAATAGAAGAGCCGCCGGCTTATGTTTTATTCATCCTTTGCACTACGGAAATCCATAAAGTGCCGACGACGATAATTTCCCGCTGCCAGCGCTTTGATTTCAAGCGCATCAGCCTTAGTGATATGACCGGCAAATTAAGTTATATTGTCAAAAAAGAAAATATAAAAATTAATAAATCCATATTAGAATCCATCGCCCGCCAGTCAGAGGGCTATATGCGGGACGCGGAAAGCTTGCTCGGGCAGATAGTGTCTATCGGCGGGCGCGAAATTACCCAAAAAGAGGCGGACTTGGTTATTCCCCGAAGCGACTTGGCAGAAGTTATAAATTTAATTGAATATTTAGCCAAGAAAGACGCAGCCGCCGGCATTGGGTTAGTGAACAAATTAGTGGATGAAGGAGTTGATTTGAAAGTTTTTTTAAGGGATTTGATTGAAATTTTAAGAAAAATAATTTTAGCAAAAATTAATCCGGCTTTAGCGGAAAAATTCGGTTTGGAGCTGGGAGAAAATTTGGAGATAAAAATCAATGAAATAAGCCATGATTTGGATATTGCCAATTTATTAATTATCATTGAGCAATTTATCAATGCCAAGGAAAAGCTAAAAGGCAGTTTCATTCCGCAAATGCCGATGGAGATGGCTATTATTGAAATAAGCGCGGCTAAAAAAATTAAAGACATTCCTGGCGTCAAAATTAATCCGCCCGCAACCGGCTTTAATGGATTAAATGAAAAAAATAATGTACCAGATAGAGAAGTTTCTGCCCCTATTGCAAAATTCAGCCAGGCGGGAGATATGAATAATAATATAATTTTAGCCAAATGGAACGAGGTTTTGGCCAAGATAAAAAAATATAATCATTCTCTTTCCTTTATTCTGCGGGCTTGCGAGCCCCAGCATATAAGCGGCAATAAAATAAGCTTAGCTTTCAAATATAAATTCCACAAGGATAGGTTGAGCGACAGTAAAATAAAGCTGTTGGTGGAAAGAGTTTTGTCAGAAGTATACGGCACGGTCATGAATATTGAATCCGTCGTTGATGAAAATATAGAATTGGCCGAAAATAATGGGAAAGCGGAAGCAAACGGCAATACTCAAATTAAATCGGAAGAAAAGGGGAATAAAAATACCGCCATTGATAACCTTTTAAAAAATTTAGGCGGAAGAATTATCGGCTAAGAATGATTCGGGGATCGTCTAACGGTAGGACTCCAGGTTCTGGTCCTGGCTATCGGGGTTCGAATCCCTGTCCCCGAGCAATGAAAATTAAAATGTCAGCGTCTTGGCATTTTTATTTTGTATTAATATTCCGAACGCTGAATGAAATCCCTACCTACCGGCAGGCAGGCGAACTTTTTTTAGCGAAAATCCGAACGCTGAATTTTGAAAAACTTTAAGATCGCCTGTCCGTCTTTGGAGGAGGTGGGCAAAAAGGAAGGGGGTTGGCCCGCTTCGCCAAAGCTTCAGCGAGGCGAGGTGGAAGGAATTCCTGCTTGCCGGCAGGCAGGTTTGCCCGCCCTCGCTTTCCGATTCCAATTTTTTTCCGCCGCCGCCGAATTTCGTGCCAGTGAAACTGGCGCGCCGCTCAAAAGAATTATAATCCAGATTGACTGTCTTCAATCGGATTTTCTTTCATCTTCTGTAAAACAATTTCTTTTAGAGTTTCCGCATTTTGTTTTGTAAGTCCAGGGATACTAACTTTGTTTCCAGAAAATCCGACCATTTCAACTTGTTGCTGTCGTTGATTGCCAACACGCAATCCAAAAACTTTTTGTTCTTGCGGAGCTGTAAAAGCTCCTGCTCCTTGCGAGGCGTTTTCAACTGTCAGAGAAGCAAGTCCAAAAACCCGGTTAAACAAATCTTGTTTAACAAAAAGATTTTGGATTACACCATAAGGAATGTGTCGCTGTTGTTTTGAGAGGATACCTTGTCGCAAAGTTAAAAATTGCCCCCTCAATAGAATAATGGAATGTTGCTCGGCGCAAAATAGTAACAACAAAGTGAAAAATTGCAAAAATAATAATTAGAGGAATATAAAAACTAATTTCTGAATCTTTGCTTTCACTAAATCGCGAAAGCCAAAAATAAGACACCAAAATAATTAACCCCAAAAGAGAGCCGAGGATTGATTTGAAGACCCACAATCCCTGAACGGGATAATTTTTTTCTGTAATAATTTCATTCATATATTTTAACTTATTGGGTTATTATTCACAGGAGCATTTGGAACTCTATTTTTACTGATTCTTTGTTTGATTGTTTCCAAAAGGATTCCACGCAATCCTTCCGCCGCCTGCTTTTCAACTCCGTCAATGTGTGCTTCCATTCCAGAAGAAACTGTCGCACTCGACAAGTGAACGTCATAAAGCCCGAAAATTCTGTCTAAAATGTGGCAGGTACCCCAAATCTTTGACACTTTCTCCATGTGTTTCTACAATAAGAACATATGAAAAAATCGTTTAAGATCTCTCCGGAGATCAAGGAGTAAATCCTCAAAAGAATTAAAGAAGAAAATTTACCTGTTTCC
>PETS01000072.1 GCA_002781265.1 Candidatus Falkowbacteria bacterium CG02_land_8_20_14_3_00_36_14
AAAAAATATTATTGTATCAAGAATGTTTATATTCATTATCATATTATTTTTTGAGTTGAGTAAAAATTTTAAGAAAAATTTCGCCTAACGTTCACGCATCATCTGAAGTTGCTGATTTTCATCCTAAAATTTTTCGAGAAGGTTTTCGATTTGCTTTTTAAGTTTTGGGATATCTTTGCTGGCAATTTTCCAAACCAGCTCCATATCCACGCCAAAATACTCATGAATAAGAACATCACGCAGTCCGGCAATTTTCTTCCACGGCACTTTTGTGTGACTCTTTCTAAAGGAATCGGGAATATTTCTGACCGCCTCACCTATAATTTCTAATCGCCTGACAGTTGCGTCCTGGATTGTGGTTAATCTGGAAAATTTGCGTTCTGACATCCCATCGATATTATTTTCAATTTCTTCGATGCTTTCTAAAATATGCTCGAGAAAAATTTTAGGATCTTTTTTTGCTTTCATATATTATTTTTTGTTCCCTTAGAATTATATCTCTCAAGAGCGGATGAATTCCTCCATATGAAATGACATCAACATCTCTGTCTAGCTTTTCTTCCAGGTCAAGCTTAAGACCCACAAGATCAAGAAGGCTTTTGTTTTTGGCAAGTTTCACGAGAATATCAATGTCGCTATTTTTTGTCATTTCTCCTCTCGCGAACGAGCCAAAAACAGCCGCCTTGATCACTCCTTGACGCTTTAGAATGGGCAATATTTTCTTTTTTATAGCCTGGGTAGTCATAACAATAGTGTAGCAAAAAAAAGATAAAATCGGCAATTTGCGAAAAACCAGCCACTCAAAGGCTGGCTTTTCCAGATATGCGTTGTTATCGGATGTAGTCGAAGATCTCTTTCCTTAATGAAATTAATTTTTTGGCAATTTGTTTTGCTCTTTCCGCGATCGAATAAAGGATTGGATTATTCCACCAATAAAGGATTGGATTATTCCACCAACAAGCGCATAACAAACACCATTAGTCCCTAAGGTCAAAATCCATTTATAGATAGGCGCATAATAAGTATTTGGTGCAGTTTGAATATTGGGGATAAGATTCCCGACAAAATCCATTGGTCCAATAAGCAATGGTCGCAATAATTCAAAAAATGAGATCACTAAACCAAATACTGCTAAAAACGGAGCAATGAACGCACCGAAAACAAAACCGAGAATCAATCCTTTTTTATTTTTGATGATCCAATTCATAATGTTGATTTAATATTTATTCCAAGTTATTCCGACCCCGAAAATTGCCAAAGAATTAAAATATAAATTGAG
>PETS01000012.1 GCA_002781265.1 Candidatus Falkowbacteria bacterium CG02_land_8_20_14_3_00_36_14
TTTATCTTTAAATAATATTAATTATCCACAGAAGGTAGCTTTGACTCTGCAACAGTACACACCTTGACTCCCCCTGCCGTTTCTGCTATATTAAATACAATAATTAATTATTAAATTTATTTCTCAATTTATAATGTTAATTGTAAATTGTTAATTGTAAATTGTTTATACTATGGCTCATAAAAAAGCAGGCGGTTCTACCGTATTAGGACGCGATTCGCATAGTAAGCGGCTAGGCGTTAAATTGCAAAACGGCGAATACGCTAAAGCCGGTTCTATTATAATCAGGCAAAGGGGCACAAAATACCACGCTGGAAAAAATGTAAAAAAAGGAAGCGATGATACTCTTTTTGCTATTATTCCCGGCTTGGTTAAATTTACTACCAAAAAAATAAAAAAATTCAATAATCAGCTTATAGATACAAAAATTGTAAACATTATGCCCTCTAAATAAACTAAAAATAAAAAATCCGATTTCAATTTAAACCGGGTTTTTATTTTTAAAAAATTTCAGCTTACATTTTCTTTCTTTTTCCTTAAATTCAAGCAAACTCGGATAAACTCAATAAATAAAGGATGAGGATCCAGAGGGCGGGAAATATATTCGGGATGAAATTGGGTGCCGATAAAAAACGGATGGCTGGTAATTTCTATGGCTTCCACAATTTTGCCATCAGGCGAAGTGCCGCATATCTTTAAACCGGCTTTGGCAAATATGTCCCGATATTTATTATTAAACTCATATCTATGCCGATGACGTTCGGAAATAATATATTTATTCCCGAATTTTTTTTCATAGGCCTTGGCTAAATGCGTGCCGGCAACAATTTTGCATGGCCAGCCACCCAGCCGAATCGTGCCGCCATAACCCTTCTTCGCTATTAATTCTTTTTGGCCCGGCATAATATGAATTACCGGATAAAGAGTTTTGGGATCGGCCTCTTCAGTATTAGCCATACGCAATTTACAGACATGGCGGGCGAATTCAATCACCGCCATCTGCATGCCGTAGCAAAGCCCGAAATAAGGTATATTATTTTCCCGAGCATAGCGGATTGTTTCTATTTTATCTTCCGCCCCCCGGGAACCCCATCCCTGCGGCACTATTATACCGTCAAGTTTTTTTAATATTTTTACGCCATCTTTTTTAATATCATCAGTATTAATCCAATGTAAATTAGGCCGGCATTTATTATTTATGCAGCCGTGCTTAATCGCTTCAATCACTGAAATATAAGAATCAGATAAGGTAAAATTACCGGTAGAAAAATATTTGCCGACTATGCCGATATCTATTTCCTTGCTGGCTCTTTTATTCATATTCACCATTTTGCGCCACTCTTTTAAATCAAGCTTTTTCCCCCGCAAATTAAATTTTTCCAAAATTCTATCGCCTAATTTATCTTTTTCAAAATTTATCGGCACGTCATAAATTGAATCAACATCCGGCGCCGAAACTACGTCTTCTTCGGTAACATTGCAAAAAATAGCGATTTTTTTCCGCCGCGGCTCGTCAATATCAACAATTGATCGGGCAATTATGAAATCCGGCTGAATGCCGGCGCTATTCAAACTTCTGACCGCGTGCTGGGTCGGCTTTGTTTTCATTTCTCCTATTTTAGAAGGAATCGGCAGATAGCTTACCATCACAAACAGCACATTATCAGGATTCTCCAAATGCATATAACGGGCGGCTTCCAAAAAAAGAAGATTTTCATACTCCCCTACTGTACCGCCGATTTCAATTACCATTATTTCCGCGCCGGTTTTTTTGACCGCCCGAATAATCCTTTGCCTGACTTCAATCGGTATATGCGGCACGACTTGCACGCATTTTCCTCCATATTCCAAATTTCTCTCTTTTTGGATTACGCTCTGGTAGACCCGGCCGGTGGTCATATAATTCTCTTTATAGATATTTTCTCCTAAAAACCTTTCATAATTGCCTATATCCTGGTCAGTCTCATCGCCGTCTTCGGTAACAAACACTTCGCCGTGCTCAATCGGATTCATAGTGCCGGCATCAACGTTAATATAAGGGTCAATCTTGATAGCACTGACATTATAGCCCTTAGATGATAAAATTCTAGCAATGGAAGCGGTAGTCACTCCCTTCCCCACCCCGGACATAACTCCGCCGATAACAAAAATAAATCTAGGGCTTGCCTTTTTCTTTTTTTTATTCCTAACTGTTTTTATTTTTTTCATAAAATAATATTTTATTATGGCCGCTGATAATTCAGCTGATTAAACATTAGACCTGTTGCTCAATAAGCTTTGTGGCGAAATTTTCAGATTTTAAGGAAATTTTTTCAAAAATTTTTGAGGGAATATGGTTATATTAGCAAAAAAAATTTTTCGGAAAAATTTACCAAAATATGGAAATTACAGCAAAATCTTATTAAGCAACAGATTTATTATTAACTTCTATGATAACTTCCGCTGATTCTCCTTCCAGAGACAGCTGAATTTTATATTCTCCAACCTTTTTTATAGTTTCATTTAATTTAACTGCCTGGCTGGCAATTTTATATCCCTGCCTTGATAATTCTTCTGCTATTATTTTAGAAGTGATTTTAGCATACAACGTTCCTTTATTATCAGCTTTAGCTTTAATCTCAAATTTTTTGCTTTTTATCTTTTTTATTTCTTGTAGGTTATTTTTTAGTTCTATATTTTTTATTCTTATAAGCTTTTTTTTCTGGGCTTCCATGATATTCAAGCTATGGCTGGAAAGCATATCAGCCAGTCCTCGCGGAATTAAAAAATTACGAGCATAGCCATCAGCTACATTTTTAATTTCTCCTATCTGCCCCAAGCCTCTAACTTGTTTTAGTAATATTACCTTCATTCCATTAGAAGCAGATCGCGATCTTCCCGCTTCTGCTTATTAATTTTATCTGAAAAATATATTTATCGTAATTTGTTATCTCCAGACATCTCCACAATCGCGACTTCTAACGGGATTCATAAAATATTTAACGCTGATAAGCAAATTTATGCGAATAATAAAAATGCGGTTTTGTTCGTATTAATACGCATCTTTCGCATTTTGTTCTTTTAATATTTCAACAGCTTTATCTAATTGCGGGTCCTTAAAATTTTGGTAATCTTCCTGAGTCATATCCACTTCTATATCCGGTGAAATTCCTTCTTCATTTATATTATTTCCGTTCGGAGTGAGCCATTTGGCTACGGTTAATTTAACCGATGATCCGTCATTATATTCCTCTAATGTTTGGACTGTGCCTTTGCCGAAAGTCCGCATGCCGACTAAAGTGGCTAAATTATAATCTTTAAGGGCGCCGGATACAATTTCTGAAGCCGAAGCGCTCCCTTGATTGATTAAAACCGCTGTTTTATAATCTTTTAGCCTAGCTCCGCCGGTGGCGGAAATATCATTTTTTATTTCTGAAGAAAATTGCTCTGAAACTACCGTCCCTTCTTCTATCCACTCGCTGGCAATGTCAACAGCTGTATCCAAATAACCGCCGGGGTTATTGCGCAAATCAATTATTATTCCTTGAGGGTTATGTTTCAATAAATCCTGCACGGCTTCGTTGAATAAACCAATAGTATCATCGTTAAAATTAGAAATAGTAATAACATAAATGTTATCTTCGCGCAATTCTTTTTTTACGCTCTTGGTTATAATCTGATCTCTGATAATGGTTACGTCTTTCACTTTTTCAATGCCATCTTGAGAAATTGACAAAGTAACTCCGGTGTCTTTCGGGCCGCGTATCTTATTGACCGCTTCGTCAACAATAATGCCGGCAGTTGACTCCCCGTCAATCGCATAAATTTTATCCCCGGCCAAAAGGCCGGCTTTTTGCGCTGGCATATCGGCCAGCGGCGCTATAATAGTTAAAATATCATTCCTAATGCCAATTTCCGCTCCAATCCCTTCAAAAGTACCAGCCAAATCATTGCCAAATTCTTCGGTTATTTTGGGATCCATAAAAATTGTATAAGGATCGCCTAAGGATGAAACCATGCCTTTGAGAGAACCGTAAAAAAGCTCTTTCTCATTAATTTTATCCTTGCCAACATAATCTCTTTTTATAGAATCCCAAACTTTCCAATATAAATTGAAGTCAATATCCTGGGTCAAGAGATTATTATCCGGCTGGCTGTATTTGCCCAGCACTTTCCCCAAATAGACAACTTCCTTTTTAGCCAGTTCATTAATCACCGCTTCTTTTCCGGTTAAATATATGCCGGCGTTAAAACTGCCGAACATTAAAATTAAAATTAATAAAACCAAAAAAAATCTTTTAGTTAATTTGCTTTTTTTATTAATATTATTATCCATGTTTAATAGTTTAACATAAAATAACAATGGTTGACAATAGATTGAAATTATAAGCAAATTAAGATATGCTATATATATAAATAAAAAATTAAAATTAATTATGTCAAAATTTATAATTAATGGTCCGGCAAAATTATCAGGTGCCATAGCAGTCAAGGGGGCTAAAAACTCCGCTTTAAAAATTATTCCGGCCGCTTTGCTTTCCAGGCAAAAAATAACTATTAATAATCTACCTAATATAGAAGATGTCAGCCGGGCCTTAGAATTATTGGAAGATTTAGGTGGCGTAATTAAGCGCCGCAACGGAGCTTGCGAGATAGAAATTAATAATTTATCAAAAAATGAGCTAGCTCCTAAATTTGCCAATAAATTCAGAGCTTCTATTATGTTTGTCGGCCCTCTGTTGGCGCGTTTCGGCGAAGTAAAATTTCCTCATCCGGGAGGATGCGTTATTGGGGCTGGAACTAGGCCGATAAATTTATTTTTAGAAGGCTATAAATCTTTAGGGGCAAAAATAACTTTTAAAAATGGTTTTTATATTATAAAGACCAACCAATTAAAAGGTTGCGACTATTTTTTTACCACAGTGAGCGTTACCGGCACCGAAAGCTTGGTAATGACCGCTGTGCTCGCGACAGGAATTACTATTTTAAAAAATTGCGCCATGGAGCCGGAAATTGTCGCTTTAGCCGATTATCTTAACCGTCAAGGAGCCAAAATTAAAGGCGCCGGAACGCCAACCATAACTATTACCGGCGTAGATAAAATTACTGCTGGTGAATTTAATATTATTCCCGACCGAATTGAAACAGGAACTTTCGCCATCATGGCGGCGGCTACCAGGTCGGAACTGACTATCACAAAATGCAATCCGGCTCATATTGAAGCTCTGCTGACTATATTTAACAAACAGGGCATTGAATTTACTTTCGGCCCTGACTGGATTAAAATTCTGCCGGCAAAAAATTTCTTGCCTTATAATATTAAAACTCATGAATACCCCGGCTTTCCCACGGATCTGCAATCCCCTTTCACCGTATTAATGACCCAAGCATCCGGCTCTTCGATTATCCATGAAACCATCTACGACCGGCGCTTGCTATTTACTGATATTTTATCGCAAATGGGAGCGGATATTATTATGTGCGATCCCCACCGAGTAGTAGTTAATGGTCCGACTAAGTTATCAGCCAAAAAAATAACAAGCCTTGATATCAGAGCCGGCATCGCGGTAATTATTGCCGCTTTAATAGCTGAAGGTGAAACCGAAATAGACAATATCTATCAAGTTGACCGCGGTTATGAAGATATTGACGGAAGATTAAGAAGCATCGGAGCGGACATAAAACGAATCGGCTCTCTTAATTTATAATGATTAATTTTTGAATTTTGGTTTTTGAATTTTCCGCTACTTATATTTATTTTATTGCTAGCGGGATCCCGCCAATTGCGGTGATGATTTATTAAATATGTCTCTTAAAACGCGCCGAATTATTTTTATTCTTTTTATAATAATTTTTATTATTATTACTCCTTTGATAATAAGCTATGCTTCCGGCTATCGGTTTAGTTTTCCCAGAAAAATTATCCAAAAAACCGGATTGCTTGTCTTGGACAGCCGCCCGCCAGGGGCAAAAATTTATATAAACGATAAATTATATCAACTATTTTTTAATAAATATTTTTCTAATAAAAATAATTATACTACTACTCCGGCTAAAATAAAAGGCATCTTGCCTAATGAATATAATGTCAGATTGGAATTAGGCGGCTATTGGCCTTGGCAGAAAAAAATAAAAATAAGCGGCGGCGGTTCCGAATATTATGACGAAATAATTTTATTTAAAAAAGATCTTCCCTCGCTTGTTAATAAAGACGATGCCAGACAAATATCCGTTTCCCCCGATAAAAAATTTTCAGTAGCAATTAAGGATAATAATGAAATAAATTTTATTAATTTGATAACCGGTGAAAAAAATAATTTTACTTTAAATTCAATTTCCTCCCCATATTCATCAACGACCCAGCCGGCCAATTTTACGATTTTATGGCCGGCCAGCGGCCAAAGAGTTCTGATCGGAGATGAAATTGTGGCTCTGCCCGGATTTAAAATACTAATCAATTTAAATAAATTTATTCAACCGGACGCTAGTGGTATCCAATGGAGCTTAACCGATGAAAATATAATATATTATAAAAATAAAAATGGCATATTTAACTTTAATCTGTCTAATAATAAAATAAAAACGATTTTAAACTTTAAATTAAACGGCCTGATCGGCCAAAATAATTACAATTCATTTTTAATAAAAAATAATAATATCTTTTTAATCAATCAGGCCGATAAATCTTCATCCTTGGATATTTATGAATTAAATTCAAATAATTTTTTTAAAAGTATCAAACTTCCCTATTGCCCTGAATGTAATTTTATTAATTTCAAAAATAAATATATCAATATTTATAATGACGATAATAAAATATTATATATTATTGACCCTTTATCAACTTCTTATTTTCCCGTCAAAAAGGATATAAGCAATATATGGTATTTTGATTGGATTGACGACGATAAACTGCTCTATGCTAATGAATTTGAAATTTGGATAGCGGATATTTACAATAATACGGAAAATTTATTAACTCGCATTTCCGAACCGATAAAAGCTATACTCTGGCATCCGGCAAAATATATAATTTATGCCACGGATAATAAAATTAATTTATTGGAAATGGAATTGGATAATAAAAGAAACAACATTGAATTAATTGATTTTAAAAATATCTCTTCAATTTATCTGAATGCCGTCGGCGATATTTTATATTTTTACACTGGAACCGGCGCTCAAAAAGAATTATACAAATTGAATATTTTATAATTCTTTATGCAAAGCTTTCAAGTATTTTCTTAATTGCCCTCCGATTTCCTTATTTTTCAAGCCCAAGGCGATAGTGGTTTTTATATAATTAAGCTTATTGCCGGTATCCAGCCACTTCCCTTCCAGTTTTTTGCCGTAGATCGGCCGATTTTTTTTAAGCATAATAGCAAAAGCGTCCGCCAGCCTGATTTCGCCTGATTCGCCATAAGTCATTTTCCCTAAAATTTTAAAAATTTCCGGGGTAATAATATATTTTCCCACCGCTACCAAATTAGACGGCGCTTCATCAGCACTTGGTTTTTCTACTATCTTTTTTATTTCGTATATATCTTTTTTTAATTCAATTCCGTCTATCACGCCGAAATTTTTTAATTCTACTTTCAAAACTTCAGCCAGGCCGATAACCGGATCGCCGTATTTATTATAAACATCAATTATTTGTTTGGCGGACGGCACTTTGGAATCATACAAGCAGTCTCCGAAAATAATCAATACCGGTTCGTTCCCGACCAAATGGGCGGCGCAGGAAATCGCCTGCCCGTCCCCTAATGGCCGGGGTTGGCGCACATAAGAAAATTTGGCCAATTGGCTTATCTTCCTGACTTCTTTTAATAAATCATGCTTATTTTTTTCCACTAAATTATGCTCCAGTTCAAAAGAATGGTCAAAATGATCCTCAATGGACATTTTCCCCCGGCCGGTTACGAAAATTATTTCCGTAATGCCGGAAGCGACCGCTTCCTCCACCAAATATTGAATAGCCGGCTTGTCAACCAAGGGAAGCATTTCTTTCGGCTGGGCTTTAGTGGCGGGCAAAAATCTGGTTCCGAATCCGGCCACTGGCAATATTGCTTTTTTAATTTTTTTCATAATGCTATAAATTAATTATTAATTGTTAATTATTTTATCCCCCACTTTCTCAAATATTTAAGCCAAGATATTATATGGGCGCGGGCTTGATTGTTCCAAAAAAATTTATACCAAACGCCTTGGGCGCTTTGGCGGATATGGTTATGGATAACTTTAGCATCCGGATAATAAATAACCTTCCATCCTTTATGCCAAAACCGGCGCGCTAAATCAGTATCTTCAAAATACATAAAATATCTCTCGTCAAAATTACCAACATCCTCCAACGCTTTTGCCCTGATAAAAAGGCATGAGCCCAAAAGCCAACCCACTTCTTTCATGGCCTTATGGTTAAAATCTTTCATCAAAAATCTGTCCAAATCCTTTTGAGCGAATTTGAAACCTCCCAAAGGCGTCCGGCGGTATATAGGCGTTAACAAGCTATGCCAGCGGTAGCATGAATTCTGCACCGTCCTGTCCGGATTATACTGCTTTGGGCCGGCCAAGCCGACCGCAAGATTTTTTTCCATAAATTCATATAAAATTTTAAAAGTGTCTTTCATGGCAATTGTATCCGGATTCATAACGCATACATATTTTCCATTGGCCCTTTTTATGCCGATATTATTGCCCGCGCCCATGCCTAAATTGCCGGTATTCTGCACAAATTTTATTTCCGGATACTGCCAAGCCAAAATATCCCCCAAGCTGTCATCGGAATTATTGTCTACAACAATAATTTCATAATTAATCCCTCTCATATCCGCCTCTTTAATGGATTTTATGCAATTCAAAGCCAGCCCTTTGCTTTTATAATTTAATATGATTATGCTGATATCCATCTTCTAAATTTTTAATTTTCAATTTTGTAATTTTTAAATAATATTCTAATTTTTATTTTATAAAACTGAATTTAGAAACTTTTTAAAAATTAAAGCATTAAAAAATATTTATAAAATTAAAAATTAATAATATTACCAAATAATTATAAACATTACAATCCTCCAATAAAAATCAAAGAAAGGGTTTATTAATCTTAATTTCCAGTCCCCTATTTCTTGGTACCATATTTTGCCGGAAAACATCTTAATTATATCCTTATCTTTTACCTGGCGCAATTTCTGGACCTTATTTCTTGATTTTGAAATATAAACCCAATTTTTACAAGATAAAAAATATTTGTAAACCTTTAATTTTTCCTTGAACCAGCCGGATTTGAATGAAAATAACAATAAGCCGATTTCCATGGCTAGACAAGCCGGAGTGATTAATAATAGCGTGAGCCAATGATAATTCTTTAATATAGCTAAAATCCGGTTCCTATCCAGCCAATAATATTTTTGCGCACTATGGCTGAAATTATATTTATGATAGCAAACCGCTTGAGGAGCGAGCACGCACTTAAAGCCGGAGAGCCAAATGCGCCAGCCCAAATCTTGGTCTTCGTTATACATCCAAAATTCCTCGTCAAACAATCCAACTTTTTCCAATGCTTCTTTGGTAAATAAAACCGCCGCCCCGGAAGGATAGCAAATACTGCTGTCATTGCGAGCCGTAGGCGAAGCAATCTCTGTATTTCTCCAAATCTCATTATAACCATTAGAATATCCAAAACCTAAAAAATGCGTCACATTTCCCAGTGAATTTATTTTGTTTTTATTATTATAAAGCATCAACCGCGCCTGCACCGCTCCAATCTTTACTCCCTCTCCTTTATAAGGAGAGGGTTGGGTGAGGTCTTTTTCTTTTTGCCCCCTTGCCTGTCCCGCAGAGCGAAGAGAGGGCGGGAACAAGGGGGGTGGGGGAGGTTGATTATTCGCTTCAACCATCTTCCTAACGCAATCCGGTTCCAATACCGTATCTAAATTAAAAAGCGCGATATAATCAAACCCCTCATCCAAAGCTTTCTTTATGCCATCATTATTTCCCTTGGCAAACCCATCATTCTTTTTATTTCTAATAATTTCAAAATTAATTAATCGGCTATTTTTTTTATCAGTCTGTCTTTCTTTCTCTCTGTCATCCCAAACTATTCCCACTTTGTCATCCCGGCCTCCGAGCCGGGATCCAGAACCGTCGACAGACATATTGATATGCTTCCCGCTGGATTCCGAATTAAGATTGGAATGGCAATATTTTTCAAACACTCCTCTAATAAAATCATAACTCTCCTCGCTCGTCTCGTTATCAACCATAAAAATATTCATCTCGCCTAGATAATCCTGCTTTTTAATACTATCAAGGCAAACAGGCAGATATTTTTGGGCATAATCCTTATAATTAACTAAAATTATCGCGACTTTTTCCCGCCCAAGGCGGATCAGCCTTTGGCTGATATTCTTTTGATTATTTATTTTCATAATGCTATAAAGTTAACTATCTAATGGGCTTTTAATCATTTTTAAGCTCGGATTAGTCACTTTAGTATATAATTGCGTTGTCCTGATATTTTGATGCCCTAATAATTCTTGCACATATCTCACATCAACCCCGTTTTCCAATAAATGCGTGGCGAAACTATGGCGGAGAGAATGGAAAGTCGCTTCTTTTTTTATTCCTTCTTTTTTTAGGGCGTTTTCAAAAACTTTTTGCGCCGAGCGTTCGGTTAATTTCCCGCCACGCTCGCTCGCGAACAAAAAATCATTCCCCGGCCTATCGGCAATTAAATTTGTAACATCGTTTTTTATCTTCTCCGGAAAAATTGTGATTCTGTCTTTATTTCCTTTGGCGCCTTTTATATGAATTGTTAATTCCGACAAATCAACGTCATTTATTTTCAAATTTGTAGCTTCGCTTACCCGCAAACCGGCGCCATATGACAAAGATATAAGGATTTTATGTTTTAGATTGCTTATTGAGCCAATTATTTCTTCAATTTCTCTTTGAGACAAGACAACCGGCAACTTATTTGACGTTTTGGCGAATTTAATATTTATTTCAGTGCCGCTTTTAAAAATTTCGCGATAAAGATATTTTATAGCATTTAAGTGCAGATTAACGGTTTGTGAAGATTGTCCTCTTCCCTGTTTTTCCAATAAATATTTTTTGACGAGCGAGATGTCCGGCTCTTTGGTAATATTTTTAATATAGCGGAAATAATCCGAAAGACAAAGCCGGTAACTTTTAATAGTCTTGCGACTATAATACCGAAGTTTTAATTCGTTTTCAATTTTATCTAAAAGTTCTTGTAATTTCATGGATTTATGGTAATCTTAAAATGTGGATAATACTGATATAAATATACCAACATTTCGCATAATATACAATTTCCGTATATTATCCAACAAACACTTCGCATAATAACCAGTTAGCTGAAATATATGTTTTTCTTTTCGGCTATCGCCCAGTTGTTTTCAAAAATTTTCAAATTTCTTTTTCTTTAATTATAGAGGGGAATATGGTGTTTTCTCCGCTCCGCTCCGAAAACGATTTATTTATAAGGGGAAACGAACTACAATAACAATAACTAATCTAACAAACCTATGAATAACGACATCCTAAAAAAACGCAAATTACCGAAAGAATCCAAACTGTATCCAAAAATGTCGGATGGAGTCTGTGGTGCAATTCGGAACATAATCAAGGAAGCCATTGATAGCGGTAATAACAAAATTTTTATTAGAACCAATCTTAAACGAGGATTGCCACTTGAGAATATAAACAAGGTTGCGGGGCCATTTGTTGAAGCTTGGGCTTTAGAGAAATTTGAGGAAATTTCAGATCAAGTTGGGAATAAATACGGGCTCGTGAATGTCGAAGCCGGTAAAAGACTCGACCCTTTTGATATGATTTTGCAATTCAAACTAAAAGATGTTGATGATTATGTTTCTGCGAATGTTGATGCAAAAGCAACAGCCGAAGACATTTTAACTTCTGGAAAAAGTCCAAACATCACTTCTTTTGCAAGAATTAGAAATGAATATTTAGATGATCCTGATTATATTTTTCTTGTTCTTTCTTTAAAGCACAAGGTATTTAGTGAAAAAGCCGACGGCGAAGGGATTACAAACGGTATCATGCAGGTTAATAGTTATCATGTTTACGATATCAAATATGTATCAGCCAAAGATTTGAACTACAATCCCGCGTTAGGTACTGGTCAAATGCAAATTCGTGATATTCACTATGTTGATGAAGAACGAAAAACAGCAGAACAATTTGTGAAAATGATTGACGAAAAATATATAAAATCAAAAGGATTAAAGCCATGGCTTAAACTGGCGGAAAAATACCAATGGATTAAAAAAGACTAACTATGAAAACAAATCATTTCATCACTGGCGATGCCATAGAAGAATTAAAAAAACTACCTGACAGCAATGTTGATTTAATTTGCACGGATCCTCCTTATAATTTAGGCAAGGATTACGGAAATAATATCGATTGGAAACAGTGGCATGAGTATGAAAAATTTACTCTTGATTGGCTTACGGAAAGCAGGAGGGTATTAAAAGACACAGGCAGTATTTATGTTTTTATGGGAGTTAAGTTTGTTTCTAGACTTTTTTTAATGCTTCAGGAGCTAGGTTTTCACTTTAACGGCTGGATAACATGGCATTATACGCAAGGTATGGGACGTAAAAAGGGATTTTCGCCAAGACATGAGGACATTTTATATTTTACCAAATCAGACAATTTCACATTCAATATTGATGATATTAGAATTCCCCAAAAATATTACCGAGAAAGAAACAATATGAGCGGGGCAAATCCTGGCGATGTTTGGGAGTTTTCTCATGTGCATTATTCCAACCCCGAAAGAGTCAACCACCCCACGCAAAAGCCAGAAGCATTGATGAAAAGGATAATTTCTGCGAGTAGTAATAAAGGTGATTTAATCGTGGATCCCTTCGCAGGCAGTGGAACTACTTGCGTAGTAGCAAATTTTTTAAGCAGAAAATGGATTGGCGTTGATATTAACCCAGATTATGCAAAAATGTCAGAAGAAAGAATAAAAGAAGAGATGAATATACTTGACTCATTTGATCCGAGAGAGCAAAGAATCCCAAGGAATTTAAAAGTAAGGAACAATAATCAAGCTAGTTTATTGGCTGAAAAAACATAATGACTTATGGAACAAAAAAATAAAATACTCCAAATTTTCAATTTAGAATTCGAACCTTATATAGAAGAATTGAAAATCGGAAGCTACATTTTTAAAAGGGTAAAAAACTATAAAGAGGCGTTTGAAGGAATGATGTGTTTGGTAAATTCGTCTAGTAGTGAATTTAACACTCAAATAAAAGTTGGATCTCATCAAATAACCGCGACAGTAGAAATTCCTCCAAAAGAAAAAAAGTGCATTTTGCCATTTGGGGACAAAAAATTAACACGGCTTGATGATATTTTGTTTTTATTAACAATATTCACTGACAGAAATGTTTTTAAAAAGGATTGGGAGGATAACGAGAATATCGTAATAATCAGCGATCACAGAATACATCAGTACGGTGGACAATTAGCCTGTTCGATAAAATATGAATCAAGATGGAAAGATATAAATACGGGAGAATTGAAAACTGAAGCAGAGATGAAAAATATTCCCGTTTTTGATTATCATCAAATTAATATCGGGTTTGAAAACACCATTAACAAAGTGCTTGATCTTATTTTAAGCCCCAAATGGCAAAATGAATATGAAGGCGGATATTTTTTGTTTTTATTCAAATCCGCCATGCAAAGGCAAATTATCGAAACTGCTTTTATCTCCTGCTGGACAATTTGGGAACACATTTTTGCCATTAGAAATCGTAAATGGCTTGATAATATAGCAATCGAGCAAATGAGTGGTGATAAAAAAATCGCGTTTATTTTAAACGAGTATTTTCCGAAAAATATTGATGACACAGCTAGAAAAAATATTCAGAAGATAAGTAAAACAAGGAACCGCCTTATTCATTTTGGCAAAAAGACGGAACAGATCGATTATAAAGAAATGGAAATGTTCATCAGATTAACGGAGCAACTAATTGCTATTATTTTGGAATTATCACCGTCAAATATATTCAATTCGTTTGAAGCATTAGATAGTTTTTTAACTTGCAAAAAGAAATAGGAGTTTTGGGCTTCGGGCATTCACCCCTTTAATTCCCCTCTGCCCTTCGCCCAAAACGGAAAAAGAAATTTGAAAATTTTTTAAAACAACCCCGACTGCTGTCGGGAAAAAGAAAAGGAATACATCAGCTAACAGCGTATATCTGGTTACGGTTCGCCTCCGGCGAGCCTCCACCCATATTTTGTTCCGCTACGCTCCACAAAACATCAGATATACGCGAACGTTATCGGAAATATTGCTCTTTTAAAACAAATATTTTTAGGAAGCTCTACTAATCTAAAAGGAGGATGACATGAAAAACTTGTTCGTTGGACTGCGCTATTTTTTGCTCGGCTTGTGGTTTGAAATCAAAGCATGGCCGGAAAAATCGAAAAGGCTTATCTGGAACAGAGGCATCAAGCTTCAATGGAACCGCCTCTGGGTGAGAAAAGATGAATTTCACAGCTCACTCAACATGGATGCCAATGCCATGCTCGGAATGAGCAAAAAACAGCGCGACGCGTATATTAAGGATTTATGTAAGCGTCGGCAAATCGCTCACGAAAGAGATCTTGCCAGCACATAGCTTCCACAAGGGGATGCCTAAAAACCATCCCCGCTTCCTAAAAATATTTGTTTTACCGCTCCGCGGATTTTGGCAAAACGCCAAAATAAGAGCAATACATCCGATAACAAAGTGTACGCGGTTCGGTCTTTTCCGAAAGACCTCTCCCAAATTTTTGCCCTTTTCTTATTTTGAAATATAATAAGGAAGCGGGCAAAAACTTCGCATACACTTAACG
>PETS01000039.1 GCA_002781265.1 Candidatus Falkowbacteria bacterium CG02_land_8_20_14_3_00_36_14
AAGAAAAAATAGCGTCTACATTATTTTTATCTTTAAATAATATTAATTATCCACAGAAGGTAGCTTTGACTCTGCAACAGTACAATATTAGACAAATTCTTTATAATGTGATATTCTATGTTTATTGATTTTTAATCTAATTAAGGGGGACAAAATGGAAAATTTAATCAAGGAAATAAATTTATTGGTTAAGGAAATTAGATCTTTTTTTAAAAAAATATTCCATAGATGTAACCACGATGAGGTTTTCGACTATGGGATGTTGTCTGATGGTATCCTTCATGAAAGGAAAAAATGCTCATGCGGGAACATTAAAACAGTGATACCGCCACTTGCGGTAAAAATAAAAAAAAATATTAAATATTAACACAAACGCAAATAACGATTAATAATCACGCCTAAAAACGTGATTTTTTTATGGAACTGCTGTTGAACGCTATACTCAAAGACAGGCCCTTTATTCCAGATGAATTATTTTTTCCTTCTTGCTTAATTCTTCTTTTAATGCCGGCCATACTGATAAAGAGCCGTCTTTTTCTAATAATCTTTCCGCTTCTTCTTTGGCCATTTTCATCAGCTCATAGTCAAAAAGCGTGGCTATTTTTAATTCCGGAAAGCCCTTTTGGGCCGTGCCGTAAACCTCGCCCGGCCCCCTGAATTTTAAATCCTCCTTGGCCAGGGAAAATCCGTCAAAATTATCAATTAAGGCCTTGAGCCGCATTAAAGTTTTCTCGGATTGATTATCGGTAAATAAAAAACAATATGACTGGTGGACGCTTCTGCCCACCCGTCCGCGGAATTGATGGAGCTGGGCCAGCCCAAACCGGTCGGCGCCTTCAATCATCATAATGGAAGCATTGGGCACGTCCACACCAACCTCAACCACGGAAGTTGCCACTAATATCTTTATCTTATTATCCAAAAACTTTTTCATAATCCCCTCTTTTTCCCGCGCTTTCATCCGGCCGTGGAGCATGCCGATGGGCAAATCAGGGAATATTATCTCATCTAATTTTTTATATTCCTCTTTAACGGATTTGACTCCCAATTTACTCGCCTCGCTGTAGCTTAGGCGAAGCGGGCTCGCCTCGCTGTAGCTATGGCGAAGCGGGCTCGCCTCGCTGTAGCTATGGCGAAGCGGGCTCGCCTCGCTGTAGCTTAGGCGAAGCGGGCTCGCCTCGCTGTAGCTTAGGCGAAGCGGGCTCGCCTCGCTGTAGCTTAGGCGAAGCGGGTCAGACACATCAATTAAAGGACAAATGACAAAAACCTGCCGGCCTGATTTTATCTGTTCCCTGATGAATGCGTAGGCCTGATTGCGATTATTCTCGGCCACAACTTTGGTAATTATTTTTTTTCTCCCTAAAGGCATTTGGTTAATAATGGATATATCCAAATCCCCGTATAAGGCGAGCGCCAAACTTCTAGGGATGGGCGTGGCTGTCATGGACAATAAATGCGGAATAGCTTTTTTATGGCCGCTTTTCTCCATCAGCATTTTTCTCTGTTCCACCCCGAACCGATGCTGTTCGTCTATCACCGCTAAAACTAGATCTTTAAATTTTATTTTATCATGGATTAAGGCGTGAGTCCCGATGATTATATTTGAATTATGAATTATGAATTTTGAATTATGAATTTTTTTATTCTTATTTTCGCCATCACTATTATTCATAATTTCTGATTCATAATTCAACTTTTTATCGCTCCTTGTTACTAATCCAATATTAATATTAAATCCTTCTAATAATTTACATATTAAGTTAAAATGCTGATTGGCTAAAATCTCCGTTGGTACCATTATAACTGCTTTCTTATTATTCAAAGCGCAATTAAGCATCGCTATTAAAGCGACAATGGTTTTCCCGCTGCCTACGTCGCCTTCCAAAAGCCGGGCCATTGGCTTGGTCTGTCCGATATCTTTTAAAATATCCCAAGCGACTCGGCGCTGGGCATCGGTTAATTTAAAAGGCAGGTTATTTACAAATTCTTTTGTTTCAGCTTCAAAAAATTTTATCGGCGTAGAAACGCAAGATTTTGCGTCTCTACGAATTATCTGCGACTGTAGCTGGATTAAAAAAAGCTCATTAAAAGCCAGCCGGCGACGGGCTTCGTTTACATCTTCCCATTTTTTAGAAAAATGAATATTTTTTAAGGCAATATTTAATTTTAATAATTTTAAACGTCTGATTATTCCCTCCGGCAGCCAATCAATTATTTTATTCGCTAAACCAATCACCTGGCTTATTAAAAATCTTAACTGCTTATGCGTTAAATTAGCCGTCAAATGGTAATTCGGCACTAATCCTTGCGTATGGATTACCCTATAAGCCCCCACCTCTCCATATCTGCCCCCCTGACAAGGGGGGTAAGGGGGTTCTTCCTTTTTATCTTCCTTGATAAAGGCCCGCTTCACCGGAGCGAAAGCGAGGCGAGAGGTTAGGGGGATTTTCATTTTTTCCCCCTTTGCATAAAGGGGGTTAGGGGGATTTATTTTTTCTGTCCCCCTTCGAAAGGAGAGCTGGAGGATTTTTTTTTCTGCCTCTTTTGTGTAAAGTGGAAAAGGGGCCTTTCGTTCCGCCCCCCTGACAAGGGGGGATAGGGGGGGTATTTTTTCATAAACCGGCGACTTAAAACAAGCGCCGGTAATATCGCCGTCCACTTTGCCGGCCAAAGACACCCAATCCCCGATCCGCAAATTGCGGGCAATATACGGCTGGTTAAACCAAATCACTTTTACGCTTTCGGTTTCGTCGCTCACTAATGCTTCGGTGATATACATTCTTCGGCGATGGCTTCTTTTATTTTTAATTAATTCAATCTGGCCAATAATATTGGCGCTCTGTCCGATTTTTAAATCCGCGATCGGCGTTAGGCGGGTAAAATCATCATAGCGGAAAGGAAAATAAAAAATCATATCTTCTATAGTGGCAATCCCCAGCTTTCTTAATTTGCCAGCCGTCGCCGCCCCGATACGATTTATTTCTTTGATTGGCGAATTTAATGTTAGCATATTTCCATTTTAACATACAAAAACCTCCGTTTCCAATAAACCCGGGTTTTTATCTCTGGTATAGTATTCTTGAATTAGTCCGAACGCATTTCGCCACCTGACAAGTTTTTCTTTGGTGGCAAAATAAAAAGATTAGAAAACAATCGTTTTTAAAATTTCACTAAATATCGCTTCATCTGCCTTGCTTTCGACCAACATAGTAAATTCAAAACGTATGCCATTAACATTAGGAACCATAACTCGCATTTCTTTTTGTCCTTGTTCACCAATGTATGCGTTAAGTTCTATCCCTGATTTTTAACAGTGCCGACAATTTTTGTGCCTTGGTATCCGCCAATAGTTATCGCTTCCCTTATTTCAGAATCATATTCTATTTTTGCAGGAGCCATTGATGGGCCACTAACAAGGGCACTAGCAACCTGTCCAGTTACATGGCAAGTAGTAGCACCATTTACCGGTTCATCACATTTTTGTGAATATTTATCTTTATCATAAAAAGGGATATATGATGCATCCCCGCCGTCTATACTACCCTTTTGAATCCAGTTCGTTGGATGTTTAAAACTAAAATCAGGTTTTATACCAGTATTTTTTATACTGAAAAAACTTATCCAATTCGTTGTTTCAACTTTGGGTGTCTGTGTTGAGACAGGAGTTTTTGTTTGTGGAGAAGTAGACGTTGTCTGTTGCGCAATCGGTTCCGAATTTTTAACAAAAGCAAAATACTCAACTGCGCCAACGAGAATGACAACAATTACTATAACTAGAATGATACTATTAAATTCTTTTTGATTCATATGGTTATTAGTTAATGGTTTTAGATTTTATGATTAAAAAATTCTTCCCCCTAAATTAAATAACAATCAGTCGCCGAGTCCGCCAATTCAGCGGATAAACTTCGCGAGGCAAACTAAAACTCTTATGACTTTTCCAACGTGGTGCCCTTGCTAGGAATTGAACCTAGGTTACAAGATCCGCAATCTTGCGTTCTATCCGTTGAACTACAAGGGCCCTACTACATTAAAATTTCGTAGGACAAGCCACTAAAACAAAAACTGTTTTGTAGCCGCTTGTCCCCCGAAGCTTTAGCGCAGAGGGAAACGACGAGAGCCCGTCTTTAAAATAAAATAAGAATAAAAAGAAAAATAAGAAATTTTATAACTCTGCTCTTATTTTTCTTTTTATTCTTATTTATCTTATTTATTTTATTCTATTACAATTTAAACATCTTCGCCAATCCTTCAGATAACGGCTCATCGGTCCGTTCCAAATCTTCCGCTAAATATTTTAGCAGATTTTCGCGGATTGACAAGGGATTCATATTTAACAAGGGAATTGACAACCGATGGCGCAAAGAATTTTTAAACTCAAAATATAAATTCTTTACTTCCCGCCTCGGCTTATAAACAATGGAAAAATCCTTGAATTCATCA
>PETS01000066.1 GCA_002781265.1 Candidatus Falkowbacteria bacterium CG02_land_8_20_14_3_00_36_14
CGATATTTAGAGTTTGTGATATAATGATTGTATAGCGATAATCATTATTTAATTTGAATGGCGTGGCGCAACTTCGCATCATGCGGATACGTTATCTGAAATACCGGAAAAACGGCACATCATATAACACTCGATATCTAGTTCCGCTAAAAAATAATTTATTTTCTCTTACTCTTATGGGTATCAAAGTTGAGTTCAATCCCGACCTGGCTTTGCGAAATATTTCGGAGCACAAACAAGGCCGTCGAAAAATCGAAGAATGTATCCCTGAAGACCTTCGCGCAGGACAAACTTATGATTTTCTAAAACGCGACCAGCGTAATTATTGGCTGTACGGACCTATCCCATTAATCGAAACTCAGGGCAATGAGGTTTTATCACGTCCCAAAGCTAGCATCGTCATCCTGGAGGCCACGCATTTTGTAGACAACGACATTATATATACCAAGGGCGCCTATAAAGTCATCGAGGTTTTCATGGATGGCGCTGTTCATTTTGAAGGCTTTGATCTGGTTGGAACGAAAAAATAAATTATTTTTTAGCTACACCCAAATTTTTATTTTTTTCTTTAGTAAATTAATAAAAGGAGAAAAATAAAAACTTCAGATATCGAGAAACGTTGTCGGAAATAATTAAAAGTTTTTATCCGCTTCGCGGATAATTATTTGGGGCTATTTTTTATTTTATTTTTATTTATCCTTAAAAAGATTAGTTGTTGATAACATATCAACAGCCTCCAAAAAATTTTATGAAAAAAATTTTAATCTTAGTTTTCCTGCTTTCTCTTGTATTATTTTCTCAAGCAAAGGCAGCGGATCAAAAAGTATTTAGAATCATGACTGAAAGTGATTCAGGCGATTACATAGGACAAAATGAATCGTGGGATTTTTCTAATAATAACAATTCTAAAATTTCAGTAACGAAAGCAGACGAAGATGAAGTTGTTTTTAGTGTAGAAGATTTTAATGTGTCTTATATGACCTTTGAGTTTGCAAGCGAAACCGGAAAAACAATATCTTCAGGACTATATACCTCTGCTAAAAGATTTCCTTTTCGGGGTTCTTACAATGGAATTAATATTGGTGGAGACGGACGAGGTTGTAACAAAATTCTAGGAGCTTTTTATGTCCATGAATATGCCATTAATAATGGCGTGTTGGAAAAAGCCGCTATTGATTTTGTGCAAATTTGCGAACCGAATTCAACAGATTTGTATAACAATACTAGGCCGAAATTATATGGCTCTATTCGTTATAACTCTAATATTTCCAATTCATGCGATATCCAAGGATGTGCAGAAGCAAAGAAAATTTTAGGGTTTACAGAAGAGCAAGCATCAACAAATAATCAAGAAACTATTAACACAAACAATACCAATATTATTACAAACACAAGTGATCTTCCTAAGGCAGACGCTCATAAGGCCATTGTAAAGATAAAGTCTTACGCCTTGAATGCGGATAATAAACTTGCCCTCTTTTTAAACGGATCGGGCGTTATAATAAATTCAAGCGGCATTGTTTTAACTAACCAGCATGTGGCAATACTGGAAGATGACTTCGATAATACAAACAGAGAATCGTCCTATATCGTTTGCCTTACGGAAGAAATAAATAAGGAACCTGAATGTAAATATACTGGAAAATTAATCGCCAGCGACAAAGATCTTGATGTCGCTCTGCTGAAAATAGAAAACATAGCAGGCTATAGCAATAAAAATACTTTCTCGTTTTTAAATTTAAATACTTCTGATTCCACTTCGGTAAATAATGAAGTAACGGCGCTTGGCTATCCTTCAATCGGCGGGGATACGATAACCATTACTAAAGGAGTAATAAGCGGCAAGGAAAACAAGTATAATAAAAATTGGTTGAAAACCGACGCAATTATTTCTTATGGCAGTTCCGGCGGAGCGGCAATTGATTCAAATGCCGGAATTATTGGTATAACCAGCGGCGCCCACTCAGACACACTCGGCAGTCTAGGCTATATCATTAATGTCACTTCGTTAAACAGCTGGATTAATTCAAATACGGGAAAAACGCCTCAATCCAATTCTTTAAATACTAAAACAATAGAATTGACAAAAAAAATACTCAATGTAAAGAACGGCAATGAATTTATCAATAATGCACCTGCTTATAAAATAACTAAACCGTCCGACTGGGATTTCACTCATGAAGATGAAACCGCGCTGATAATTGACAAGGAAAGCGATGACGAAGGCGGCCTCATTTTAATTTCCGCTGTTAAATTTCCATATAATATTGACACGGGCATAGTGGAAGCAAGCATCAAAAGGGATCTATCATTTTTAATATCCACGGCCTCAATTGTAAAAAATGAAAACGCCACCATTAATGGAAATAATGCAAAAAAAATAATAATCTCCGCTGCCGGGAAGCAACAAAATTATTATTATATCCCTATTGATAATTATTTATTGAAAGTTTCTTATGATTACGGTCAGAACGATAAAGACAAGGCCACAATAGATAATATTATTAATTCCTTGTCTTTAATTAAATCTGGGCAATATACTGAAAAAACTGAATACACGCAGGACAATCCAAAATTCAATATTAAGTTAAGTAATAGCTGGGTGTTGCTTCCTCGAAATTCAAAAGAGCATCCGCTTTTTATTACTAGCAAAACTAATAAATTTGCTTTTGCCGATATTGAAATAGTAAAAACAAACGATAATACAAAAAATTTAAACAACAACGAATTTTTAAGCCACATCGAACAACAAATTAAAGAAGCTAACAGCTTGAGGAATATCTATGACATTAAAACGGAAATCATAAAGAAGGACGCGCATTTTAAGCTAAGTAATAATTTAACTGATGTAATAATGATTGATTTTATTAATAAATCAGTAAGCGCAGGCAAAGTGTTGACACAAGATAGAATTTATTGCATCAAAACCGGAGATAAATACATCGTTATTTCTTTGAATTATTTCAAAGATGATGCGAATGGATATAGCGATATCGTAAATAAGTTCAACGGCATGTTATCTTCGCTGACTTTAGGATCTTCGCAATCAAGTTCTAATATGAACGTCTCGCAAGAAACGAATGTTAAAAACATATCCATGTACAATAGCTTAAAAGGAAAAATTATACTTAAAGTTGAGACTAACGGAGAGGCTTTTTATATTCATCCAACTAGTAAAAAAATGTATTATCTTGGCCGCCCTGATGATGCTTTCGCAATAATGCGAGAGCATGGAGTCGGCATTACTAACGCAAATTTATCTAAAATTCCCGTGGGGTTAAACAATTTGACCGGCTCCGACGCCGACTTTGACGGGCTACCTGATCTATTAGAAGATGCAATTGGCACAAATAAAAACAATTCCGATTCAGACGGCGATGGCTATAATGACAAAAGTGAACTATCCGGAAATTATAATCCCAATGGTTCTGGTAAATTAAACTTGGATAATAATTTTTCAGGAGCTCAAAAAGGTAAAATATTCCTACAAGTAGAAAGAAACGGCGAGGCTTGGTATGTGAATCCAGCTGACGGCAAAAGATATTTTCTAGGCAGACCGACTGACGCTTTTCAGGTAATGAGAAATCTGGGATTAGGAATATCAAATATTAATTTCGATAAATTATAAAAATAAAATAAAAAATAGCCCCAAAATAATATTTTGCTTCGCAAAACAAAAACTTTTAATTACATCCGATAACAGCGTATATCTGGTTACGGCTTTATACAAAAGCCTCCACCCATATTTTGCTCCGCTACGCTCCGCAAAACATCAGATATACGCAAACGTTATCGGAAATAGTCAAAAATCTCTCTCAATTTGGGACTGTCGCCAATTAAGTCGCCGTCAGGCGACTTAAAAAGCGGCCGAAAGGCCGCAGAGTTATGCACATTTTACCATAGAAAAAAGATTA
>PETS01000111.1 GCA_002781265.1 Candidatus Falkowbacteria bacterium CG02_land_8_20_14_3_00_36_14
ATTAATTATTAAAAAAAGGGGTAACAAAATGTTAAATTTATCTTTTACGAGAAAAGAGAAACCGATGTCGCAAAATTCATCTCGGAAAAGGCATTTTGCTTTTCCGGCCGGAAAAGAGGATGCGGAATTTTTTGTAGAAGCATTAAAACAGCGCCTGATAGGAATTTTCCCCAAAAGCGGCCAAGAATTGGATTTGACCATGCTGATTATTGGGGAGATGGAGGAAAAAATAAGACGACGTAGAAAACCAGAAGAAGAAAATTTTAATAAAGTTTCTATAGATTTGAGCAATCTCCAAAGCTCCTCTCTTTTTGGAGTCGGAATGGGTATGCCGACCTTTGGCAAGGTTTGCGGCATAATTGAAAGAGAAGCAAAAGAGGTGTTTGCCTTAATGAATATTCCCGGATTGTTTTGAAATTGTCATTTTATGATGACAAAAAAATAAAATGGCTGGAATATTATGCGAAAGTAAGGCAAAGCCAAAGCCGCTTTTCTAAAGATCAAACAAAAGTACAGCCATAATTAGCTGTGCTTTTTTATTATTTATTTAATTCATTTTTAAACCAATCCACATAGGGAATTTTAACCGGATCAACTCCATTGAGCATAGCCAGATAAAAAGTAATCCAAGTGCCGATTTGTAGCATTTCAAAGGCTTGTTTAAACTTTGTTTCTCCGGTTAATTTGTATTCCACTGTTTGAATTTTATATTTTTCAACCGCATTCTTGGTAATTTTTAATCGTTTTTGGTTTTTAATATGATAAAAATCAGAATTTAGAAAAAGAAACAGCAAATTATTTTTATTGCTTTTAGGATAAGCCAAGCCCTCTAAAGCATAATGGTTGGCATCCGGCAGAGTCAGATAACTGGCAAAGTTCTTGCTGGTTTCATTTAATTGGTTGCGGAAAATTCTTAAATTCCCCTGCAAAAATTCCGCCCCGACAATTATCGGAATTTTATTTTTCAAGAGTCCGGCTATTTTTTTTGCCCGGTTATTCTTGGCGCTTATTTCCGGCCTTAATTCCCGGTCCCATATTTCCAGGCTGGCGATAATATCTTCTATTTCTTTGATATTTATTTTAAAAAGTCCGACCTTGGCCATCATCACCGCCAGGCCGAAAATGGAATAGCCCAAGCCCAGGCGCGGCTGGCCGGAAGGATTAAATTCGCAATCAAAAATATAGCCGGGGATATTGTTTTTAATCATTAATTTTTCCAACTGGCCGCCGCC
>PETS01000131.1:0-3096 GCA_002781265.1 Candidatus Falkowbacteria bacterium CG02_land_8_20_14_3_00_36_14
TAAAATAGCAAACAATGAACAGCAAAAACCAACCCTGGAAATAATCAGTCCGGCTGATAAGGAAGAAATTACCAACGGCTTGATTGAAGCCAAAGCGAAAAGCAATGCTCCGATTAAAGAGTTGCGATTTATATTGTCTCAAAATGGCAATGTAATAAATCAAAATTTGGCCAATAACAACAATGATATTTGGCAATATAGCTGGGATGCCGCACTTCTAAATGATGGCGTCTATAATATAATGGCTAAGGCCACCACTACGGATGATAAATTTATTGTTATCAGTACCCCTATATCAATTACCATAAAAAATGCGGCGGAAGAAACATCTCCGGACAATGCCGAACCAGCAACAACCGAGGAAATAAAAAACGATGATGAGGAAAATTTGCCGGCTGAATGCGCTCAAGCCAATTATTTAACGAAGGAGGCCTGCAATAAATATTTATTAGAGAATAAGCCCCCGGCTGAAATTCTTGCGGAAAACTTGCCGGCGGAATGCAAAATAATTAATATTATTGACGGAGAAAAATGCAATCTTTATTTACAACAAAAATATTTAACTAAAGAATGCCAGGATGCGAACGCCAAAACAAAAGATGAATGCGATAAAATTATGCTTAAACTATCCAGCCAGGCGGAATGCGCTCAAGCCGGATATGAGACAGAAAGCGAATGCCGGGATTATCTAGCCAATAAATTAACGCCAAAGATAGAGTGCCAAAATATAGACCAGGCCTACTGCCAAAAAGCCATTAATGAAAGATTTTTGGGCTATATTGCGGCCCAGCAAGCCAAATATGACGGCTTGAAAGAAGCAACCGACAATCTTATCGGCCAATCTTTAAATTTAAAGGACTTAAAAAAATCTTTGGGAGAAAATCAGAAAATGATCCCGATTAAAAAAGAAAGTACTAATTTAAAAATAGTGGCCATGACAGGAAAGATAACACTGGACGAAAATGATAATTTAGTCCAAACAGCGCCGATGGCCTTTATGATTGACTCCGACCAAGACGGACTGCCTGATTCCATAGAAAAAGAAATCGGCACCGACCCATTTAATGTTGATACTGATAGTGATGGCGTCACTGACTTAGATGAAGTAAAAAATAATCTTAACCCGCTTGGCCCTGGCCAATTAGCAAAAACTTTATCTCCGATTAATGAAGCGATTGTTAATAATAAGCCATTGGGCCAGCCAAAAACAGAAGGAGAAATAAAAAACAATTATCTAATAAAAAGTTTTATTAATGCCGATGAAAATAAGGGCTATATTTTAAACGGGCAGGCCGAACCCAATAGCACCATAACGCTTTATTTCTATTCGGACTTGCCGTTGGTGGCAACGGTTGGGGTTGATAAATACGGCAATTGGCAATATGAACTTGACCAATCGTTGATTGACGGCGAACACGAAGTTTATGTGGTTTTAAACGACAATACCGGCAAAGTTGTCAACAAAAGCAATCCTTTAAATTTCTTTGTTAAAGAAGCCAGGGCTATATCTGTCCAGGAATTTGTTGATACAGCTACCAGCCCGGCCCAGACAAAATCAGCCAGTTTGATAAACTTCTATTTAATAATCGTCATCCTAATTATTACTGTCGGCATTCTCTTGTTTATTATTTTTTTCCTATTCCATAAAAATCGCCGCTTAAAACCATAATATGAATTTTAAAGAATTCTTAGTAAAAAATAGGGAGATAGCCCAGCTTGTTTACGGCGTAATTCTGATTATTCTCATTCCTTTACTAATAGCTATAAATACAATTTTTATTATAAATAGATATAATAAAAATATAGACAGCGCTCTATTACTTCAATCTTTAACCGTTTCTCGTACAACTTATGCGCTAATAAAAAATGATTTAGCAAATAATGATATTTTGCAAAAAAAAATAGATGATATAATAAATAGAAACTCTAATTTCGAAGAAATTTATATTTTAAAACCTGAAGGTGATAATTTTAAAGTAGTTGCTAGTTCTAATTTAAAAAACGTTAATAAAATTTATACAACAACATTCTATCAAAGAGCTTGGATTAGTAATGATAACGAAGGAAAAGCCGTAGATTCAAATGAACTTAAAAAATATAATGAAAATGGAGATTTAATAGATACTAATAAAAAAGATAGGTATTGGCTAGCATCTATACCAATGAGAGATATAAATGGAAGCAAACAAGCTCTTTTGACAATGAAACTTTCGTCAAAAATTATTGATGATTTAACGAATTATAACAGAAATATGTCTATTTATCTGTTAATTGGAACTGTTTTTATTATTATCTTGTTTTTATTGGTAGCGGTACGGCTGTGGGATTACGCGATTCTTTATAAAAAAATAAAAGAAGTTGATAAAATGAAAGATGAATTTATTTCCGTGGCTTCGCATGAATTAAGAACTCCGGTTACGGGCATTAGGGGTTATATTTCCATGATCCTGGAGGGCTCTATGGGTAAAACAAATAAAAGAATAACGGATAGCTTAAAATTAGTGGAAGATGCCACTAAACGGCTGGCGGTTTTGATTGATGATCTTTTGAATGTCAGCCGCATTGAACAAGGCAGGATGAAAATAATTTCCAAGCCGGTTAATATTAAAAATATCATTGAAGACACGATTAAGGAATTAAAAATACAAGCGGATGAAAAAAATCTTTCCTTGAAATTTATTACCCATGATAATAATTTTCCCTTAATTAATATTGATAATGACCGATTAAAGCAAGTTTTAATAAATTTAATCGGCAATGCCATCAAATATACCCCTCAAGGAAGCGTTAAAATAATTACGGAAGAAAAAGACAATAAAATATTGGAACTAAGAATAAAAGACACGGGCATTGGCATGTCAACCGACGATCGGGAAAGATTATTTGAAAAGTTTTACCGCGTGCAGAACGAGAGAACTAAAAATATCACCGGCACCGGCCTGGGCCTCTGGATTACCAAGCGGCTGGTGGAACTGATGGGCGGAAAAATCAAGGTTGACTCTATTGAAAACATCGGCACCCAAGTGACGCTGGTTTGGCCGATTATAAAGAAGAAATGATAATATAGATCATATTTCGGCCTAATCTATTGAACGG
>PETS01000131.1:3120-6625 GCA_002781265.1 Candidatus Falkowbacteria bacterium CG02_land_8_20_14_3_00_36_14
AATGCCGGCATTGCTTTTCCTCATTCCAATAATCTTCAATAAAATTTGACTCAATTTCGTGCGGCATAAAATTAAATATTATAAATATATTAGCTTTAAAATAATTATATCATAAAAACAATTAATTTTATTCATCATATTACGTTTTTTAATTCCTTTTTAATATCTAAATAATTTGGTGCAGCCTGGGCGACTAATGCCCAGAATTTTTTTGAGTGGTTAAATTCTTTTAAATGGCAAAATTCATGGATAATAATGTAATCGGCGATGTGCTTTGGTAAAAATAAAATTTTGAAATTATAATTTAAATTGCCTTTGCGCGAACAACTGCCCCAACGGGTTTTTTGCCTCTTGATAGTTATTTTATTAAATTTGAATTTATATATCTTATTAAAATGGCTGATTTTTTCTTGAACTAATTTCAATGCTTCATCTTTATTTTTATTAAATTCTCTTTTGCCACCTCTTAATATTTTTAATGTATCATGCTTTTTAAAATATAGAATCTTGTCCAAGAGCCAAGCGGCTTTTGCGCTTAAAAATTTTTCTACTATATTTTCTTTTATGCCATAAGGCAAGGTAATAATTACGCTAGTATCGCAATACACAGCCACCCGCATTCTTTTGGCTCGCTTGCTTTTTCTTAACTTATATTCAATTTCCTGATTATGAAGAAAAATTTTTCTTTTTACCCCGTTCGAAATTTTTACCTGTTTTTCCATATAATATTATTTTACCCACTATTTAAAATATCTTTTACCTCTACCGCCTTTTTAGCTAAATTCTAACGGGGTGAATATTAAAACTTTTTAACAATTATATCCACCATTCTATTTAGATATTTAGAAAAATCATTAACTTTTATTTTATCTTTATATTCTTTCAGTACCAATTCTTGTATGGTTTGTTTGATTTCTTTCAAAAAATAATCTCGCTTGGATGATTCCTGCCATTCTTTATCTAAAATTTTTGACAATTTAAAAGACATCTCCCTGATAAAATCTTTTACTATCGGTTCTTTATAATTGGCAATAAATTCTTCCGATATCGCATATAATCCATATTCTCCCAAGGTAAAGCCTAGCCCGCTTGCTTCTTCATTTTTACCTTTAATTTCTTCTAATAATTCATAATATTTTTTTATCCTTTCGGCTAAATCAATCTGATGCTGTTCAAATTCCTTTTTAATCGCTGTTAATCGCTCGCTGAATTTTTTAAACGCCAGGTTAGTGTCAAGGTTAATGGGAATCTCCCGTTTCAACATTTTTTCTAAATTTAAAGCCTTTTCTTCGTCGTCCATTTTTTTTAATCTTTCCAAAACATACAAATCATTAACTTTAAGCTCTCTAAAATTTTTAGTTATGCCTTCGTAATCTATTTTTTCTTGAATTAAATTTTTTAATTTACCGCCGTAATCAGCTAAAAGATGCGCTTCGCGCAAAGTTTCATCTTCTTTAAACTCTTTGACGAAAGCCAAGTAAAAACTGGTAATCCATTCAAACTGCCTTAAATGCTGTTTTAAAAATGGATCGGGCGATAAAATTTCAAAAAACAGTTTTAATTTATTGTATTTATCTTGAAAAAAGTTTTGTTTTTCCGTATTATCAATAAATATTTTTAGACAGCGGCGTAAATTTTCTATTGATGGATATTCAAAATTAACTCCGGCGAATATTCTTAATATATCGTTTAAAGTTTCAACAAAATGCTCTTTTACTTTATTAATATTAATCATGGCCGAATCCACTATACTTTCATCAAAATTCAAAGCCGCTTCTAAATTTCTGGTTATGCCGTAATAATCAATAATTTTACCGCAACCTTTATTCGGATAAACTCGGTTGGTTCGGGCAATCGCCTGGAGCAAATTATGGTCTCGCAATTGTTTGTCTAAATACATTACCTGCTCAATCGGCGCGTCAAAGCCGGTTAGAAGCATATCGCAAACTAATAAAAATTTAAGTGGATACTCCGTGCTTTTAAAATTATTTATTATCTTATCGCGCTGTCTTTTATTGGTGTTATAAACTTTTAAGTCATCGCTATCGCTATTCGGGTCTCCGGGCGAATATACCACCTCTGACCATTCTTTCGGCACTAATTCGTCTAACAATTGTTTATATTTTGCCGTAGCTTCTCGGTCATAACATACAATCTGCGCCTTGAATCCGTTTGGCAAAACATACAACTTATAATGTTCCACAATATCCTGAATAACCGCGCGCATTCTTTTTTCCAATTTAATGACTGCTTCCTTTTTGCCGTATTTCTTGGCTAAATAATCTTTTTGCGCTTGATTTAAATCGTTGGTTATTTCATTAAATTGCTGATCGATTTTTTCTTCATCTATAAAAAATTTAGAAAGCCGGGCTTCGTAAGTAACCGGTAAAGTCGCTCCATCTTCTATGGATTGCTGAATAGAATAATAATCTAGGTAGCGCTCGCCCTCTTCGCCGAAATTGCGATGAGTATTCAAAGTTAATTTATCAACCGGCGTGCCGGTAAAACCGAAGAAAAAAGCATTCTTCATTGAGCTTCTTAGATTGATTGACGCAAAGCCTTCGTTGCCTCGGTGCCCCTCGTCGCATAAGACAATAATATTCTCACTTGGATTATCAATATTGGCTGGCAGATCGTTAAATTTTTGGATAGTAGAAATAAAGATACCTCGATCATCCGACATTATTTTTTTTGCCAAATCTCTTTTTGAAGTAACCGGAATAATATTTTGACCGCCGCAATTTAAAAAAGTGTCGGTAATTTGATCATCTAAATCATTTCTATCAACTAAAATAAAAACTTTGGGATTTTTTAATTCTTTAGCAAAGCGCAGTTTCCAGGCGGTAAAAAACATAGTTAAGCTTTTACCGCTGCCTTGCGTATGCCAGATTAAGCCTTTTTTAATTTTGCCTTCCCGCACTCTCTCTATAATTTTGTTAGCCGCTCTCATTTGCTGATAACGGCACATCTTTTTTAATGTTTGCTCCTTGGCTTTTTCAAAAACAATAAAATTTTTAATAATATCCAAAATATTTTCTTTTTTAAGCAAGGCGGTTAAAGTCATTTCTAATTCACTGCCGGCTTTTTCGGCCAGTTTATCGTTTTTCCATTCAAAAAAATACTGCTTAGGCGAATAGGTTACGCCATAAACAGTTTTTAGGCCGTCGGTTGCCAGATTAAAGCAATTAGGCAAGAATAACTTTAAAGCATTTTTTTCATACCGTTTTATCTGATCAATAGCGTTCTCGTAAGACACCGAGCTTCCGGCCGTCGGGCTTTTGGCCTCTATGTCAGAAATCGGCAAGCCGTTTAAAAAAACTAAAATATCCGGCCTGATATTTTCCGAATTGCCTTCAAAATAAAATTGATTGGTAATAACAAAATGATTTCCCCCCTCTCCTTTAGAAGGAGAGGGTTGGGGTGAGGTATTTCCCAGTTCGCTCCAATCAATAATCTGATAATTTTTCGTTTTTCTGGTTGCCGTGTCAATCAGGTTAATGCCATC
>PETS01000057.1:0-1525 GCA_002781265.1 Candidatus Falkowbacteria bacterium CG02_land_8_20_14_3_00_36_14
TTTCCTTTTGTCATCCTGAACTCAATTCAGGATCTAGGGTAAATCAGCACGAACATATTTATAGCATTAATTCTATAAAAAAATTTATACGGTCTACCCCCGGATTCCGGGTCACCTGCCGGCCAGTGCCAGGCATAGCAGACGGGAACACTGGAATGACAAATAGGAAAAGACCCAAGATATTAAAGTTAGTAAAACAAAGTATAAAATGTTATAATTATAATAAGATTTAATTAATAATTTTGATAATAATTTTAGAAAAATGAAACCAAAAGAAAAAGCGCTAAAATTCCCGAAAGGATTTTTATGGGGGTCATCTACCTCGGCTTATCAGGTTGAAGGCGGAATAATCAATGAGTGGAGCGAATGGGAAAAGAAGAACGCGGGCAGATTGGCCGGCCAAGCTAAAAATTATTGGCAGCCATGGCAGATAAAAAAATTTCCGGAAATTTTAAACCGGGAAAATTATATCTGTGGCCGGGCCTGCGATCATTATAATAAATATAAAGAAGATTTTGATCTGCTTTCCGAGTTTGGGCACAACGCCCATCGCTTATCTTTGGAATGGTCTCGCATTGAACCAAGACCGGGCGAGTTTGATGATAAAGAGCTGGCGCATTACAAGGAGGTAATTCTTGATTTAAAAAAAAGAGGGATAGAACCGTTTATCACTATCAGCCATTGGACAAACCCTGTTTGGATTGCCGCCATCGGCGGCTGGGAAAATAAAGAATCAATCGCTTATTTTTCCGGCTATGTAAAAAAAGTAGCGGAAGAATATAAAGATTTAGTTAAATTTTGGCAGCCGATTAATGAACCCGGAACTTACATCGGCTTATCTTATATACAAGGATCTTTTCCACCGCGGGTAAAAAGTTTTTGGCAAGCCAATAAAGCTTTTAAAAATATAATGGAGAGCTATCGCCAGAGTTATAATATTATTCATGGCATTATTAAAGAAGCTCAAGTGGGAATGTCCCATTATGCCGTTTATAATGTGCCTTATAAAAATAAATTAAAAAATAAAATTATACTAAAACCGATTGATTATATCCGCAATTGGCGCTTCTTGGATTCTATAAAAAATCATTTTGATTTTATCGGCATACAATATTACCATACGGATGTATTGAACTTAAAATTCGGCTTAGGCAGATGGGGTCCGATTGAAACAAAAAATCCCAATAGGATAGTAAGCGATCTTGGCTGGGATATTTTTCCACGTGGCATTTATTATTTGTTAAAAAAAGCTAGTAAATATGAAAAACCTATTTATATTACCGAAAACGGACTGGCTGACCGCGATGATAAAAAAAGGGAATGGTTTATTAAAAGGCATTTATACTGGGTTCATCGGGCTATTCATGAAGGAGTGGATGTGCGCGGCTTTTTTTACTGGTCGCTTTTGGATAATTTTGAATGGGATAAGGGCTTTTGGCCCAGATTCGGCTTGGTGGCGGTGGATTATAAAACCTTAGAAAGAAAAATCCGCCCCAGCGCCTGGAAATATGCGGAGATTTGCAAG
>PETS01000057.1:1544-1815 GCA_002781265.1 Candidatus Falkowbacteria bacterium CG02_land_8_20_14_3_00_36_14
AAGAATAAGATAATTTTGTAATTTTAAATTTTCAAACAATTTTTAATTTTATAATTTTTAAAATGAATTACCCCACAGCAGAGCTGCGAGGTATCCTCAAGGTAGTTAAAATTATTTTGAAAAACCAATGGTTTCTCAAACTCTTCCTTGCAAGGAATACCCTTGATTAAAATATTTATTAGAAATTGAAAATTAGTTTATGTGGTTACTCGCAGCAATTACATCTTATTTTATAAACGCCGGCGTGTATGTGGCCGACAAATTTTTACTT
>PETS01000057.1:1866-5394 GCA_002781265.1 Candidatus Falkowbacteria bacterium CG02_land_8_20_14_3_00_36_14
GCTGATTTTCGGGCCTTGGGTGCCGACAGCGCAAGAATTAATAATTGATCTGGTAGCCGGCCTGTTATTTTTATTCACCCTAATATTCTGGTATAAAGCGCTTCATCAATCCGAAGCGACCAGGGTGGTGCCGATAGTAGGGGCGCTGGTGCCGATATTCAGTTTCTTCTTATCCTTTGCCTTTTTAGGAGAATCTTTATCTGAAAAGCAATTACTGGCTTTTATTGTCTTAATAAACGGGGGGGTGCTAATTTCGGTGAAAAGAACCAGATTTTATTTTTTAAAAGAATTATGGGAAAGATTCAGGGAAGTTTTTGGCAACCTGTTGGGCCCGATTCATGCCCGGTACCAGCCGACTAAAAGATTATTATTAAATTCCATAATATCGGCTTTCTTTTTCGCCGCTTATTATGTTTTAATCAAATATATTTATCTAAACCAGCCGTTTATCGGCGGTTTTGTCTGGTCCCGCCTGGGCACGTTTATCGGCGTGATTTTAATTTTATTCGTGCCGGACTGGCGCCGAAAAATTATTGCCTATCAAAAAGGGAAAAAATCTCCCACTAATTTATTTTTCTTTTTATCCGTTAGAATTTTAGCCGCCACGGCTTTTATTATGCTTAACTGGGCGATCAGTTTGGGAAACGTCGCCTTGATAAATTCTTTGCAAGGCGTGCAGTACGCGTTCTTATTCCTTTTGATTTTATTTTTATCCGCCAAATACCCCCATGTCTTAAAAGAAGAATTAGGCGGCGGAGTAATGGTCCAGAAAATAATCGGCGTATCCCTTATTTGCACCGGCCTTTATATGTTAATTATGTAAAAAATAAATTATGAATATATTAATTCTTATTTTTTGTATTTTATATTTTATTTTAGCTTATAAGCGCTTGGACTGGGCCGTTATGTTTATTATAGCAGCCCTGCCTTCTTATTTAATCAGGTTTTCAATTTTTAACATTCCTTTCACTTTATTGGAAGCTATGATATTGATAGCATTTTTTGTTTGGTTTAGCAGTAATTATAAAGAAATTATTAACAATATAAAGTTAAGATCTAAAAATAATTGGAAATTGGAAATTGCCTGCCCACTATTTGCCCGAGGCAAAGCCGATGGCAGGCGGGGAAATTGGAAATTATCCAGATATCCTTTTGACATTGAGATAGTTTTGCTTTTAATCATTTCTTATCTGGCAACGGCTGTTTCCGGTTTTAATTTTAGCGCTCTAGGAATATGGAAAGCTTATTTTTTTGAGCCAGTACTTTTTTTTATTCTGGTACTAAATATATTTAACAGCAAAAAGGGAATTGATAAAATAATTTTTTCCTTGTCGGTTTCAGCTTTTTTAGTGTCAGTCTTCGCCATTTACCAAAAATTCACCGGGGCTTTTATTTTCAACGAACTATGGGCGGCCACAAGCACCAGGCGCATAACATCTTTTTTCGGCTATCCTAATGCCGTCGGATTATATTTAGGGCCGGCAGTTTTATTATTATTAGGATGGATAGCTAGCAAAATTAGTAATTATAAAATACAGAGGCATTTATTGCAAAATAAAAAATTAAATTTTCAATTTTCAACCCGCCTGCCGGACGGGCAGGTTTCTAATTCCAAAATAATTTATATAAAAATTTTAGCCATTATTTTAACATTAATTCTAGCAATAATGGCTATTTACTTCGCACGGTCCGAAGGAGCTTTAATAGGTATAATTTTGGGGTTGATAATTTTCGGCTTGCTGACAAATAAAAAATCGCTTTGGGCAACAATATTTTTTATCATTGTCGTAACCGTTGGCATATTTTTATACCAGCCGGCGGAAGAATATATTTTGAATAAGCTTTTATTAAGGGATTTGTCCGGCCAAATAAGAAGACAGCAATGGCAAGAAACCTGGCAGATGCTATCTGACGGCAGAATTATAACCGGGGCCGGGCTGGCTAATTACCAAAAAACTCTGGTTCCCTATCATACTGACGGATTTTTTGTCAGGGACTATAAAGATCCGGATTGGCATAAAAAAACCCTATTTAACGAAGCTTACCGGAAGAAAGTATGGCAGCCATTGGAAATTTATTTATATCCGCATAATATTTTCTTAAATTTTTGGTCCGAGCTGGGGATAGCCGGCATGCTTCTTTTTATTTGGATTTTTATAAAATTTTATTATTTAGGAATAAAATTATTTCGGATTTCGGATTTCAGATTTCGGATTTCAAAAAATAATCAAAGCGATAAATTTATGATTATTGGACTACTTGGCTCTATGGCAGTTTTCTTAGTGCATGGCCTGGTAGATGTCCCTTATTTTAAAAATGATTTAGCGGCCGTGTTTTGGATTTTAATATCTATTTTAGGAATAATAAAAATATCAGAGGAATATAAACAAAATGGGGGATAAAAAAATTGTTCTACAAAAATTTATTGCTAATAATTCTTCTTATTCTCGGCGCGGAGCGGAAGAATTAATAAAAAAGGAAAAAATACTGGTGAATAATAAACTAGCTTATTTAGGGCAGAGAGTAGATGAAAATGACGAGATAAAAATCAATAATAAAAGGATAAAGTTGGCAAAAAAGAAAATCTATATTAAGCTTAATAAGCCCGTGGGATTTGTTTGCACAAGCAGGAAATTTAAAAAGGAAAAAAACGTGTTTGATTTGATTAATATCAGAAAAAAATTGTTAATTGCCGGCCGCTTGGATAAAAATAGCCGAGGACTTGTTTTACTTACCAACGATGGCAGTTTAGTGCAGAAAATAACCCATCCCCGCTTTGAGCATGAAAAGGAATATTTAGTAACAATCTTTAATTTTTCCGCCCAAGGAGGACCAGCCTCTGATTGGCAATCTTCGCATTTCGGGCAAAAAATAAATGAATTGATTGTTAAATTTAAGAAAGGAGTGGATATTGGCGAAGGAGATGGAATTGTTAAAGTGAAAGATATAAAATATCTCGGTCATAATAAATTTAAGATAATTTTAACTCAAGGCAAAAAAAGGCAGATTAGAAAAATGTTTGCCGAATTTAATTATAGTATAAAAGATTTAGTAAGAGTTGGTATAGGCGATTTAAAATTAGAAAATTTGGCAGAAGGAAAATGGAAATATTTATCTGCTAATGAAATAAATTCAATTTTATAATAAGAATATTTAAAATAAGCTGAATGAATTATTAATATATTTATTCCGGTGGGATGGCTGAGTTGGTTGAAAGCGCCGCTCTCGAAAAGCGGTAAGGGTTAACGCTCTTCGAGGGTTCAAATCCCTCTCCCACCGCCAATTTATAAAATTCAGATTTTGGGGGCATTTGTTAGCGGCGCTTCGCGCCGCATTCGGCGCGCTACGCGCGCAAAGGGCTGATTTTGAAAGGATTTGCCACGCTCCGCGCGGCGAAAAGGAAATGTTTTGGTTTTGGATTTGGAAGTTCGAACCAATCTTTTTCAGAAAATCCCGAATCCCTTCGGGATTTTCTTGCAAAGCGATAATTTTGGCTTGTTTGCTCGTTTTTATGAATTTGGCGGCGAG
>PETS01000082.1 GCA_002781265.1 Candidatus Falkowbacteria bacterium CG02_land_8_20_14_3_00_36_14
TGCCCGTTCCGGGCAAATTATGGGTGTTACCTATGTATCTCATCTTTTGCAGATTTTGAAATAAAACACTTTTTATTTATTATAGGCAATAAAATAATTTATTTGTGCTCCTTGTGAATTTGGCTGATCCACCCCGATGCCGGTAAAGACGAACCTGACCATGGCGTAAGCGGAGAATATGACCGCCAGCCCGATGGTCGCCCATATCAGAATATTTTTACCCTTAGTCACCCTTTCCTGATTGCCGGCCGCCGTCATCCAAATGAGGCCGCCGTAGATAAACATGGCCAGCGCCAAAGAGCCGACAATACCCAAGACGGCCTTAATAACAGTCCCAATCAATCCGGCCGGAGTGGTCCCGTCACCGAGGGGGTTGGAGAGGAATGTAGAATCACATGGCTGGCTACCACCCGAACAATCAGCTAATGTTATTTGAGCAGATATTGTAAAAATAAAAATAAATATTGCTATTAAAAATATTTTTTTATTAATAAGCATATATTGAATAATAATTATTAATCTTATATTTATTATAGCAAAAAATAAAAAAAAAGGGTAGAGATATTTATCTACCCTTTGGTTTAACTATTCTTAAGATAATATATTTACGGTCAAAGTTACGGGTCTGTTTCCCGCTTTGACCTCTAAATTTCCTGCCCAGTCCGCAATCCAGGGCAGATTGTTCATCACCTCCTTCCAGCAGGCCTTATTATCGCCCTTATTAACGCGAAAATAAAAGGTCCCGTTGAATGAAGTAAACCGCCATTGGTCACCCTGGGCCAGTTTATCAATAACATACTCTTTATCTGGCTGCAAAGTTTTAGTCAGGTTTTTCCCCGGCATATTGTATACAGCCGGGGTTGAAATGGTGGCAGGGGGTTGTTTGGGAGTTGATTTTCCAAACCCAAATTCCCACATCTGCCGAACAGTTCCTCCTATCACTCCGTTCTTTTCTATCGCCTGTTCCATATTGTCCTGTGCAAGAGGTTGGATGGCGGCATTTATTACCCTTGGCTCATTTGATAAGCACCATGTTGTCCCGGCAAGAAGGAGCATAAAAGTAATGATAGTTGTAATTTTAGCCCAATTTTTTTTGTGGAAAAACCACATATAAATGGTGCCCCCTACAATAAAAATAAAACAGGCTTCAAAGAGAAGCGAAAGGTGGATAAACCCGATAGCCGTAACCAATGGGTTGTCGTGGATCCTTCCACTAGAACTAGCAAGAGGAAATCTTACCAGATAGGCTATAGAACCCCGGAACAGCAGGTATATGGCTATCAGCCCTGATATTTTATTCCCTCGTTTTATAATACCACCCCAGAAGGACCATACATAAGATCCCTTTCCGAACCTTTCCCAAATATGGGGTAGACCGATTATAATGCCGATCAGGACAAAGATCGTCCCGAACCACATCGGTACTACCATCCACCAGAGAACGACGGCTAAAATGAATATGCCGCCGAACAGCTTTGCGGCCCAAATCAATGTTTCCTTTTTCATTATTACCTCCTTGCCTGTTCAAGCAGGCGTTTAGCGACTGCATAAAAAACTTCCATTAGCGCGTCTATACTGACAATTCTTGCGGTTGACGCTAACCATCCTCCTGTTGGAACGCCTCCAGTTGGCGCCGTTATTGGTGTCGGCGCATGTAGAGTCGGAGTTTCTGCCTTGCTATCGCTTCTTAATCTGGCTTTTATTTCCTCTAACCTTTTGTCAATAAAATCAATAACTTCATCGGCAATGGTAAAAGGAAAATAAAGGATGGTCATTATCAGAAAAACAAACAATAATTTCCAGAAAAACCACGTTTTTTTATACCGTGGATATTCCAGAGCATTGCTTATCGTTTTCCATTGGTACTCTTTTTCATACCAGGGGTTTAAATATGAATACCATGGTCGTTCCTTATTCCACTCATCTTGAGCGCTGGTTATAAACTTTTCCCGATCAACGTCAATAGTAAAAATTCCGTACACCGCCAAATTTTTAATCTTTTGGTTGTAAATTTCCGGAGTTTCACTCGTAATAGGTATCATCCGAGTCGGCGGCAAATTTTTTACCCCGTCCTTTTTGCCTTGTTTAATTGCCCACTGTGCCAGCTCTTTGTCATTTTTTATTGTCGCATTATTTGCATTAATTCCATAGACGAACGAGTTTACGGTAGCTTGCTTATCCCCATCATATAAAGGACTTAGCAATTCCTTCGTTTCCCGAAGGCTTGACAGTAAGACTGGTTCTCCACCACCATATTTTATTCCGGCGATGAATATTAAAACGATCAGTCCTATCAGGACATAAAAACGGAGATTGTTATTCCGCCCCGTAGCATTCATTGCTTCGCCGATCCATCCGGCAAAATTTTCATTAATGTTGGCATAATAAATAATTGATGCCAGCAAAATAATACCGAAGATGACAAATTTCGCGAAATTCACGGCTGTAACAAATACCGTTATCGCGACAAGCGCGATAAAAACAAAAAATTTTACCCAGTTAGCCATGATAAATCTCCTTTTATTTGCGTTTAAAGTTTTTTAGGAATCCGCCCGGAATTGGTTTTCTGAAAGTTGGTTTTTTAGAACCGTATAGAATAAGTACTTTATGGTGTTCTGTCCCGTCTACGTAAATATGTATAACCCGTCTTTCGTTTCTAAATTTTCGAAGAATTATTTTTTTAGAACCGTTTTTATTCGTAGAAACTTTCTGCTTTGGCAGAATCGTTGTTTCTCCTTGCCCGAGCTCTTCATAAAGTGACAGCTCGACTTTCATACTCATATTATTTTTATCCAAAATTTGAATATGAATGATATATGAGCCGCCTTTTCCAACTACTTCAATAATAGATCGTGTTGCTAGTAATGATATAGGCTTTTCCATTTCTGGAATAACCGCATTTTTTTCTTTTATCTCTGTATTAACTTTTTGGCTTTCCTTTTTATCCTTCTTTTTTCCTATACTACCTTTCGGTTTTTGGTTTTTTTCTGCCATGATAATTTCCTCCCATAAAAAAATTTATTATAAATTGTCAAGGTGCAGGATTATTCCTGGCACCTTATTTTCTCAACCTTACTCCGCAATTTCTAGGTTGAATTTTAGATTCCCATTTTATTTTCCTCAGGCCGTCTTAAAATTGTCATTTCGAGCGTAGCCGAGAAATCCCTTTTATGTTGCATTAAACTTTGTTAATTTCCTAACCATGTTTAGTTACGATGATTGAGGGATCCCTCCACTTCGGTCGGGATGACAAAATAATGGAAAAAAATGAAATTTAACCAAAAAATTGCAGAGTAAAACCATGTTAAATATTAATTTTTTTAGTGATATAAACCACTAATGGAGAAATTAATAATTTCTCAAAATTTAACAGGGTAAATATAAGAAAATTTAAGGTTCAAGAATATAATATAATAGCATTTTTTATATATTATGTCAATATATTGTACAAGATGAGTACATCGGTAACACTTTTGAGAATTCCAGGGGTGTTTGATAATTTAAAGATTGGTGCGGTCTTTTAAAATTGTATTCAA
>PETS01000108.1 GCA_002781265.1 Candidatus Falkowbacteria bacterium CG02_land_8_20_14_3_00_36_14
CAGGAGGCGGGCTCCCAAATTGAATATAACTGGTTATTATGCGAAGTGTTTGTTGGATAATATACGGAAATTGTATATTATGCGAAATGTTGGTATATTTATATCAGTATTATCCACACCTTAATTTTAACATAAATATATGAAATTACAAGAATAATTTTATTAAACTTTCTATATTGTTTCTATATTGATTTTATTTTAAAAATGCCTTAAAATAATAGAGTAATGTCCGATTCGGGCTTATTTTAAAATTAAAATAAATTTATGGATACTGCTAAAATTAGCGAACGCGATGAGCGCATAAAAAAATTAGATGAATTAAAGAAGCGGGGGATTAATCCCTATCCGGCCGAAACCAAAAGGTCTATCAATGTTTATAAACTAAAAAAAGATTTTAAAGAGCTGGAAAAATCTTATAAGGAAATTACTATCGCCGGCCGGCTGATGAGCATCCGCGGGCACGGCAATTTAACCTTTGCCCATCTTAAAGATGTAACCGAAAAAATTCAAATCGCATTTTCTAAAAAAGTAATCGGGCCGGAAAACTATAAAATATTCATTAAATTAATTGATGTCGGCGACTTTATTGAAGTGACAGGCAATCTTTTTACGACCCACAAAGGCGAACAAAGTTTAATGGCTAAAAATTGGAAACTACTTTCTAAAGCCCTGCGTCCTTTACCTGATAAATGGCACGGGCTGGTTAATGAGGAAGAAATATTAAGAAAAAGGTATCTTGATATATTATTCAACCCTAAAGTTAAGGAAATGATTGCTAAAAAATCAGTATTTTGGCAATCAGTAAGGAATTTTATGGTAAAAAGGGAATTTTTGGAAGTGGAAACTCCTATTTTAGAAAATACTACCGGCGGGGCGGACGCCAAGCCGTTTATCACTCACCATAATGCTTTGGATATGGATGTTTATTTGCGAATTTCCATGGGAGAATTATGGCAAAAAAGATTAATGGTGGCAGGGCTGGAAAAAACTTTTGAAATCGGCCGTCAATTTCGAAATGAAGGCATCTCTCCGGAGCATTTACAGGATTATACACAAATGGAATTTTATTGGGCTTATGCCGATTTTAAACAAGGTATGAAATTAGTTGAAGAATTATTTAAGTTTATAGCCAACGAGACATTCGGAAAGCTTAAATTTAAAATAGGAAAATTTGATGTTGATTTGGGAAAAAAATGGGAAATTTATAATTATCAAGATACAGTTAAAAAATTTACCGGGATAGATGTTTTAAATTCAAATATAAATCAAATTGAAAAAAAATTAAAGGAATTAAAAATAAAATACGACCAAAAAGGATTTAATATTACGCGGGCGATTGATAATTTATGGAAATATTGCCGCCAGCAAATTTCCGGACCGGGATTTTTAGTAGGCGCGCCCATTACCATTTCTCCATTAGCAAAAAAATATGAAAATAATCCTAAAATAGCCCAGAGATTCCAACCGATTATAGCCGGCTCTGAATTAGGCAACGGCTATAGCGAGTTGAATGACCCCTTGGACCAAGCAGAGAGGTTTTCCCAGCAGGCAAAATTTCGCGAAGCCGGAGATGAAGAAGCGCAAATGTTTGACCATGAATTTATTGAGGCGTTGGAATACGGCATGCCTCCTACCTGCGGATTCGGCATGAGCGAAAGAGTTTTTAGCTTTTTTATGGATAAACCAGCCAGAGAATGCCAAATTTTTCCTTTAATGAAACCTAAGAATTAATAAAATGAAAAGAGTACTTGTTTTCGGAACATTTGATATACTGCATGCCGGCCATAAAAATTTTTTTAAACAAGCGAAATTTTATGGAGATTATTTAATAGCAATTATAGCCAGAGATAAAACGGTTTTAAAAGTGAAAGGAAAAATACCGAAAAACAATGAATTTAAAAGAGCCACTATCGTGGCTGAATGTGGTTTAGTTGATAAGGTAATTTTAGGGCAAGTAAGAAATAAATATAAAATAATAAATATTTTAAAACCGAATATTATCTGCCTTGGCTATGACCAGAACATTTTTACAGATGATTTAAAATTAAAATTAAATGAATATGAGCTTAATAAATTAAAAATTATCAGATTAAAGCCCTATAAGCCAGAAATTTATAAGTCATCAAAAATTAAATACCAGGATAAAAATAAATTTAAAATTTATCATAAAAGCGTGGGCGCGATTATTGCGGATAAAGATAGAATTCTAATGATTGACAGGAAAATTTACCCTTTTAGCTGGGCTCTCCCTGCTGGCCATATTAACGAGGGCGAAGCGCCGGAAAAGGCCTTATTTCGTGAAGTTAAAGAAGAGACAAATTTAGATGTTAAAGATTATAAATTATTATTTCATGAATTTATAGAATGGAATAAATGCAGCCGCAGAGTAAAAGGGCATGATTGGTATGTTTATAAAATAAAAAGTTGGGAAGGCAAAGCCGAGTTAAACGATAAAGAAGAGAAAAGCATTTCTTGGGTTAAAATAAAAAATACTAAAAATTTAAAATTAAAGCCGGTTTGGGAATATTGGTTTAAAAAATTGAAAATTTTATGAAAATAACAATTTGCGGCAGAGTTAAATTTGCAGATAAATTAGTAGACATATACAATAAACTTATAGATTTGGGTTATAAGCCGATGATGCACAAGGAAATGTTTGGCATAGCCGACGGCACAGCTAAAGAAATTATTAATGGTATTAAATCAAATCATGCCGAATTAAAAAGAAAACATAATTTTATAAAATGGTGGTATAATTGCATAACGAAAAGTGATGCCATATTAGTATGCAATTACGATAAAAATGGAATAAAAAATTATATCGGAGGAAATACTTTAATGGAAATAGGATTCGCTCATGTTCATAATAAGAAAATATTTTTACTCAATCCAATCCCGGAAGTTTCTTATAAGGATGAAATAGGGGCTATGTGTGATGTTATTTTAAATGGCAATTTAAACAAAATCAAATAAAATTATTATTTATAGATTATTATTCGTACTATAAATCTATGTCTATTAAAAATCAAGAAAAAATATATAAATATAAAGATTGGCGCGAATGCATTTCATATCCGCAAGACGTGCTTGGAAGATCTGCAAAAATATTAAATCAGATTGTTGAATTATTAGGCATGCCAAATGGTGAAGATAGATTTAGCTGTCTAACAGCTTTAATTGATAATGACGAGAAAGAAGGAATAATAAATTATAAGGAAAAAGGAATGATTAGAAGTGATATAGGTCCTAATATATAATTTTAAAATTTATTAATTACTTTGAATTACGAAACTAAGTTTCGTTGTCTTAATCGCGAAGCG
>PETS01000137.1 GCA_002781265.1 Candidatus Falkowbacteria bacterium CG02_land_8_20_14_3_00_36_14
TTCCCACCATACCACATGAGAGCGAAACCCCAAAGGTAACCCTAATTGCTGCAATTGTAACATAATTACAAATATATATAATTTTTACTCTTGCTAGTCTGCAATATTTTTGCTAAAATTAATATATAAATACCGCTCCGAATAAGGAGATGTTTTAATTTAAAATTTAATTAAAATTATTTAATATTAGTAAAAATAGATATGACATCAAAAAAAATAAAAAATAAAAAAAGTGAAATAAAAAATATTAATAACATAAAAAAAATAAATAAATCTGCCTACGATGCTGAATCTATTACTGTCTTGGAAGGCCTGGAACCGGTGCGCAAAAGGCCGGGAATGTATATTGGCTCTACTTCCGGAACCGGACTGCACCACTTAATTTGGGAAGTGGTTGATAATGGCATTGATGAAGCGATGGCCGGCTATGCTACGGAAATAAAAGTCAATCTTCTCGCCAGCGGCTTAGTAGAAATAAGCGATAACGGCCGGGGCATTCCTGTCGGCAAACATAAGGCTACCGGAGTATCTGCCCTGGAAACAGTCTTGACCAAACTGCACGCCGGCGGAAAATTCGGTGAAGGCGGAGGTTATAAAGTGTCCGGCGGCCTGCATGGAGTCGGGGTATCGGTTGTAAATGCTTTAAGCGAATATTTAAAAGCCGAGGTTCATCGTGAAGGCAGAATCTGGATGCAGGAATATAAAAGAGGCATTCCCCAAAAAAAAATCAAGCCGATCGGCACTTCTAAAAAAACTGGCACGATCATCACTTTCAAGCCGGACGCGACTATTTTTACCGAAACAGAATTTTCTTGGGGAAAAATTTTGGACCATCTCCGCCAGCAAGCTTATTTGAATAAAGGCATTACGATATTAATTTCTGACCAGCGCCAAGGACATCGGCCTAAAAAATTTAGATTTCATTTTGAAGGCGGCATTAAATCTTATGTAAAAACTCTTAACCATAATAAAACTGTAAAAAATGAAACTATTTTTTATATTGAAAAGGACATTAATAACAGCAATATAGAAGTAGCTTTGCAATATAACGATGAGTATAATGAAATGGTTTTGCCTTTTGCCAATAATATTTATAACGCCGAAGGCGGCACTCATCTGGCCGGATTTAGAACCGCTTTAACCCGCACTTTGAATTCTTATGCCCGAGCGCAAAATATTCTGAAAGAAAAAGAAGAGAACCTGACCGGAGAAGATGTGCGCGAAGGATTGACCTCTATAATCAGCGTTAAATTAACTGACCCCCAATTTGAAGGCCAAACTAAAGGAAAACTGGGAAATGCGGAAATAAAAACTTATGTAGAACAGGTGTTTAATGAATCATTTTCTAATTTTCTGCAAGAACATCCGAAAGGCGCCGAAGCGATTATAGGCAAATGTATTTTATCCGCCCAAGCCAGAATGGCCGCTCGGACAGCTAGAGCCACCATACTTAGAAAAGGCGCCTTGGAAGGCATGACCCTGCCGGGAAAATTAGCCGACTGTTCCAGCCGCAAGCCGGAAGAATGCGAGTTATATATTGTTGAAGGAGACTCGGCCGGCGGTTCAGCCAAACAGGCGCGCAATCGAAAATTCCAGGCCATCCTGCCCCTGCGCGGAAAAATTCTTAACGTTGAAAGAGCCAGATTGGATAAAATGCTGGCCAATAACGAAATTAAAAATCTAGTAATCGCTTTAGGCACAAATATAGACGACCAGCTGAATTTATCAAAATTAAGATACCATAGAGTAATTATTATGACTGATGCCGATGTTGACGGTTCTCATATCAGAACTTTGCTTTTAACCTTATTTTTCAGGCATTTTACTTCTTTAATTGAAAACGGCCATCTTTATATCGCTCAACCTCCTCTCTACCAGATTAAAAAGGGCACAGTTGCCAAATATGCTTATTCTGACGCAGAGAAAAAAAAGATTATTAAAGAATTTGGCGGACAATCATCAGAAATAGAAATAGAACCGGAAGAAGAAAATAATGAAGACGAAGAAGATAAAAAAGATTTAAAAAAATCAATTAAAATTAACATCCAACGTTATAAAGGTTTGGGTGAAATGAATCCGGAACAACTATGGGAAACAACCATGAATCCGGAGCAACGCATAATGAAACAAATTACCATTGATGAAGCGGCCAGGGCTGATGAAACATTTGACATGCTTATGGGCGGAGATGTTCTCCCCCGCAAACATTTTATCCAGACTCATGCTAAAACCGTTACCAATTTAGATATTTAAAAAATAACTTCTCTGGAATAAAAAATCATCCTCGCCTAAAAATAATGATTTTTTATTTTTTTATCAACGACAGTCGCATTTGTAATAATTAATTTTAGGAATTATGTTTATTAATAATTTTTTTATTTTATCATAATTCTTGGCCATTCTTTCTGTTATAATGTCCCAGGCAACCGGCTCTTCGCCTTCTTTCCAACAATCATAATCTGTCGCCATGGCTATGGTCTGATAACAAATATTCGCTTCTCTGGCTAAAATAACCTCCGGTACGGTTGACATATTAATGACATCACCGCCCCATTGCCTGAACATTAATGATTCGGTTTTAGTGGAAAAACGAGGGCCTTCAATCGTAATCATGGTCCCGGCCGGATGGTGCTTAAGCTTAAGTTCATTGGCGGTCTGGATGAATAATTGCCTTAATCGCGGGCAAAATGGTTCGGACATGGGAGTATGGATTACTTTATCTTCGTATAAGGTTAAAATTCTATGTTTGGTATTGTCAATAAATTGGTCAATAAATATAAAATCGCCGGGAAAAATATACTTTTTCAGCGAACCGCAGGCGGTAATGGCTAAAATATGGGTGCAACCGGCTTATTTTAACGTCCAAATATTGGCCCGATAGGAAACCTTGGTCGGCATAATAGAATGATTATGGCCGTGCCTGGCGATTATAACCACACGCGCTTTGCCTAACTTGCCCATTTTTATGGCGGAAGACGGCAACCCAAAAGGAGTATTGATTTTAATTTCTTGATAATCATCTAACAGCTTCGGATCATCAAAGCCAGATCCGCCGATTATTCCTATTTTAATTTTATGTTCTGGCATAATTTATTTTAAATATTTTCATTATCATAATCAATTAAATAATTTACTTCATACCTAAGTTTTCTTATTTTACTCTCCCCTTTTAAAAAAGACAAATTAATTATAAATTCAATGCCGATAATATCGCCTCCCATTTGCTTTACTAAATCAATAGTGGCCAGCATAGTACCGCCGGTAGCCAATAAATCATCGGCGATAACCACCTTTTCACCAGGTTTTATCGTATCCGCATGCATTTCTATAATATCCGGGCCGTATTCTTTCTGGTATGATACGCCATTGGTTTTATAAGGCAACTTGCCCTGCTTTCTGATAATAGAAATCCCCGCCCCTAATTTATAAGCCATGACCGAGACCAGTAAAAAACCGCGGGCGTCAATGCCGACAATTTTATCAATTTTCTTATTTTTATACTTTTGGCATATCTCATCTATTATTTTCCGAAAAGCTCGGGCATCTTCAAACAGAGTGGTAATATCATAAAATAAAATACCCTCTTTTGGAAAATTCGGAATCTTACGTATTTTTTGATTAATATAATTTCTATCCATATTAGCAAATAAGCATAAATCTTACTTTAATTTATAATTTATTTTAATAAAAATCAATTATATTTATAACCTTGATTTTTATTAATAAATAAGGTAATATTTTAGCTAGGCAATGCTTAAATATTGCATTGATTATTTAAAAATAATTTAGAACTATTTAAAATTATCCATTTTATGTTAAGAACACACACATGCGGAGAATTAAATAAAAATAATATCGGCCAAAAGGTGACTTTAAACGGCTGGGTGCACCGGCGCCGCGACCATGGCGGAATTATTTTTATTGACTTGAGGGACCGCTACGGTTTAACTCAAATTAAGTTTGATCCGGCCGTTAGCAAAAAAGCCTGGCAGGAAGCGGATAAATTAAGAAGCGAATGGGTAATTAAAGCTAGCGGCGATGTTATCGCCCGCCCGCATGACATGATAAATCCAAGATTAAAAACCGGGGAAGTTGAAGTAAAAATAAATAATTTAGAAATATTAAATAGGTCAGCCACTCCTCCTTTTGCCATTGATGAAATTAAAGCTGACGAAGCCAATGAAGCTCTACGGTTAAAATACCGATTTATTGATTTAAGAAGGCCGGAAATCCAAACCATGCTGGCCACAAAAGATAAATACATCCAACATATAAGAAATTATTTCCAAAAACACGATTTTATTGAAATCCAGACCCCGATCTTAGCTAGTTCTTCGCCGGAAGGCGCACGCGACTTTTTAGTTCCTTCCCGCCTTTATCCCGGTAAATTTTACGCTCTTCCCCAAGCTCCCCAGCAATTCAAACAGCTTTTAATGGTCGGCGGTTTAGATAAATATTTTCAAATTGCTCCCTGCTTCCGTGATGAAGACCCTCGAATGGACAGACATTACGGCGAATTTTACCAATTAGACATGGAAATGAGCTTTGTTTCCCAGGAAGATATTTTAAATATTATGGAGCCATTAATGATTGGCCTGACAAACAATTTTTCTAATAAAAAAATAGTTGATCTGGATAAAGACGGAAAATTTCGGCGTATCCCCTGGCGCGAAGCTATGGCTAAATACGGATCAGACAAGCCGGACTTGCGCTTTGATCTTGAAATTATCCCTATTACGGAAATGGTCGTGAATTGCGGCTTTAGCGTTTTTGCCCAGGCAATAAAAAATGGCGGCGTTGTTCATGCTTTAAAAGTTAATAATGGAGCTAAATTCACCAGGAAAGAAATTGATGAATTGACGGAAATAGCCAAAACCAAGAATGCCAAAGGCCTGGCTTATATTATTGTAAAGAAAGGAAAAGAACTGCAATCTCCGATAGTCAAATTTTTAGGGGATAAATTATCTCAAAAAATAATTGATAAAGTTAAAGCCAAAGAAGGAGATATAGTTTTCTTCGGCGCCGATGAATGGAGAGTTGTTTGCTCTTCTTTGGGAGCGGTTAGGGATAAATGCGGATTAAAATTAGGTTTGAAAGATAACCATAAAGCCGCTTGGTGCTGGATTGTTGATTTTCCTATGTATTCTTATTCCGAAATTAATCCAGGAAAAATTGATTTTAACCATAACCCTTTTTCCATGCCTCAAGGCGGGCTAAAAGCTTTAAATAATAAAAATCCATTGGAAATATTAGCTTTCCAATTTGACCTGGTTTTAAACGGCTTTGAAGTCTCCAGCGGAGCTATTAGAAACCATGATCCTCTTATAATGTATAAAGCTTTCGCCATTGCCGGCTATGCCAAGAAAGAAGTGGATGAGCGTTTCGGCGGTTTAATCAGGGCCTTTAAGTACGGCGCTCCGCCCCATGGCGGCAACGCGCCGGGCATTGACCGCATTTTAATGGTATTCAATGATTTGGAATCCATCCGCGACATATACGCTTTTCCCAAAGACGGCAAAGGCAAAGACCTGATGATGGACAGCCCGAGCGAAATTAGTGAGAAGCAACTAAACGAAATCTATATTAAAATAAAGAAAAATTAAAATAAATTTATTTATTATTAATTATAAAAATAAATCTATGAAAAAAGGTTACAAAAACAATATTGAGCGGCTAACTATAGCTAATAATAATTTTCGGCAAGTTCTCTACACAGCCGAACATTGCCAATTAGTTTTAATGTCGCTTTTGCCCAGCGAAGAAATCGGCTCGGAAGTGCATGAAGAAGGCGACCAGTTTTTCCGTTTTGAAAAAGGCGAAGGGAAAGTCATTATCAATAAAACAGAATATGCCGTCGGCGACGGAGACAGCGTAATTGTTCCGGCTGGCGCGGAACATAATGTCATAAATACTTCCCCGTCCGAACCGCTTAAACTTTATACGATCTATGCTCCGCCCCACCACCATGACGGTGTAATTCGCGCCACTCGCCAAGAAGCAATAGCTGACAGTCCTGAATTTGACGGCCATACCACTGAATAAAAATATAATATTATCCAGCTTTTTTCAAAATTAAATCATTTAATTTTATTTATATTGCGCAAAACATATTTATTTTTGGCAACAAACGTTTTTTTATTGCGGAAAAATACCGGTGTGCGGTAAGCCGGCATACCATTCCTATTTCCCACTTTAGCATAATTTTTCATAATTATAATTTTATTTTATTATAAATCAAATTATAAATCAAACAATTAACTTAATTAAAAAACATAAATATATTTTTATATCAAAAATTTTACCTTGGAAAAAATAGCTGTCGCCATAATCGCGTTTGCTTTGGTGTTAATAGTTTTAGTTTTGATAAGAGGCGATGAAGACACCTGGATTTGCCATAATAACCAATGGATAAAGCATGGCCAGCCTCGCGCTCCCATGCCATCCACGCCGTGCGGTGAAAGCCAACCAGTGGCTGAAACTGATATTATCGTAGATGCTCCCCTGCCAAACCAAAAAACATTATCCCCGATTATTATCATCGGCAAAGCCAGGGGGACGTGGTATTTTGAGGCCAGCTTCCCTATCCGTTTACTTGATCCGATCGGAAACGAAATAACTTCCAGCCATGCGGAGGCAAAAGGCGAATGGATGACGGAAAATTTCGTGCCTTTTAAGACGGAACTTATTTTTAACGTAAGCGCCACTACTACCGCCGAACTTATTTTGCAAAATGATAATCCATCGGGCTTGCCCGAATATGATAAACAGATAAAAATACCCCTCATCCTTATTCCTGATGGCGATAACATAGTTGTAAATATTTATTTTAATAATAGTGAATTAGATCCGGAATTTTCATGCTCTAAAGTTTTTGCGGTCAAACGGTCAATACTTAAAACACCGGCCGTAGCCAGAGCAACCATGGAAGAGCTTTTAAAAGGCGCTACCGCCAGTGAAGAAAGGAACGGCTATATCACTAATATTAATCAAGGGGTAAAAATCCAAAAATTAATCATTGAAAATAAAATTGCTAAAATAGATTTTAATGAACAATTGGAATCCCAAATGGGCGGTTCATGCCGGGTAATCGCCATCCGCTCCCAAATTACGGAAACGCTGAAACAATTCCCTACCGTAAATGATGTTATTATTTCCATAAACGGCCGAACCGAAGACATTTTACAGCCGTAATATTTTATTATTAATTCTTACCATAAAAAATTTAAAATTTGCCTTATAGCATTATAATCCGCTCCCCGCTTAAAGCGGGTTTTCGTTTTAATATAATTTTAAAAAACTCTTATTAACATTGACAGAAAATCCGATTAGTGATAAATTAATTTCTTAACGCGCTCTTTTAAAAAATATATCTTCAATTTTTATAGTAGAATTATAAGCGGACTTAAATTCAAAAAAGGGGGATTATTTATGGGCAATGTTTTTGAGATTGAGAATTGCATTCCAAAACGTTTTTATGAAACGCTAGAAAAAATTATTTGTTTTATCAGAAAAAAAATGGAATTACTGAAAAAAACAGCAAAAAAAAACTTAACATCGTCTAATAATGCTTCTTGCGCCGCTTCTCTCTCCAATGGCTTGGTTACTATTAATAATTTGTCGGAATTTGTTCCGGCAGGTATTTATCTTGAAATAAAGAATGGAAATGAAAAAGTATTTGCCGTAACAAAAGTGGCGGGGAAAATAATTTGGATAAAATATATCTGGCCGGATTTATTCCATGGCCAAGAAAATTTTTTGAAATTGACAGATGAAATTTTAATTGATTATTTCTTTTTTAAGGGAAAAATCTTAAAAAAAGAAAATGTTGCGCATGGGAGGGAAAAGGTATGTGGACTTTCTCAAGCCATGAAAACACTAATCGAGGTATGGGCAGTACTGAAAAATCCAAAAATATTAGAAACAAAAAAAAATTATGATCCGTTGGGCAAGCTAAACATATTTAATTTATGCGAAAAATACTGGCTAAAAAATTTTCTTCCCTACCAGGTTTATCGCTTGAGGCATGAATTTGTTTGGAAAATTTTAAAAGAAATGTATTTTAACAACTTTGATATAGGTATAAAAAAAATATACCAGGAATTTGGTATTTTGAAAGTTGATTATATTTCACCTATATTGAATGAGTTACAAAGCCAGATCAAACGCATGCTGTTTGTAAAGCCAAAGATTAAATTATTAACTTGGCTTATTTCTCAGCAAGAGCCGGAATATGTAGAAAATTTGCTTTATCAAATTTTTCAAGCCCAATTCGGACCTAAGCAAATTTCACAGGAGGAGATACAAAAAGGGATAAAATTGATTCAGGCAGTAATGGAGAGCGGTGTAAACAGCTCCAAAATTGCCCTTGAATTGAGATCAGCAATTATTGAGATGGGAGGTGAATAATAAACACAAACCGGCCATGATTATTAATTATGAGCCGGTTTTTTTATTTGTTCTTCACTAATATTTAGTTACTTATTAAAATACGGTTTTTTTATATCATATTTGCCTAAGCTTATACAATAAAATAGCGGCGGCGGCGGCCACGTTTAAAGATTCAATTTGCGCCGACATTTCAATTTTAATAATTTCATCAGCTCTGTTTTTTATTTTTGGGCTCAGGCCCTGGCTTTCGTTTCCCAGCACCAGGCAGAATGCCAACGCCGGCTTAAAGTCTGCTAAATTACGCCCCGCCTGCGAGCTGGCGGCATAAACGGGCAAAGTATTTTTTTTCAGCCAGCCGGCATCCGCATCATATAAAATATTTAATTTAAAAATCGCGTCTTTGGCGGCATTGATAGTTTTAAAATTATAAATATCGGCGCAAGTTTCATCCAAAACTAAATTGGCAAAGCCAAAAGCCAGGGCGTTGCGCATAATAGCGCCGAGATTGCCCGGATCGCTTACGCCGTTTAAATAAACAGCCGAACCATCTGTTAATTTCTTAACTTTTATGTTATAAACAGCGGTGATGCCGGAAGGCGTGTCCAAAAGGGAATATTGCTTATTCAGCTTTTCATCTATTAAATAACAGTTTTGGCATTGGGAATGCGCCTGCAGATATTGGAACTTGGCTTTGCATTTATTTATAAAATCTTGGGTAATAAATAACGCTTCAAAATCATACCCGCTTTTAAGGGCATCATAGATAATAGTTAAATTTTCCACCGCAAACTGCCCCAGCTCATAACGGTACTTTTTTAAAGCCAGCTTATTAAGCAATTTAATCTGGTTATTTTGCGCGCTGGTTAATTTTTGATAATTATTTAAGTTATTTTCCATAATTATAATTTTATTATTTTGCCCTATAATACAAACCATGACGAAGACAAAAAATTCTCGGCCAAGTAAATTATTTCTACTGTTTTCAATAACTATTAATACACTATTTACGACCTATATCCGCAAAATCATTGCTCGCTTATCTCTTTGATGCAAAAATATCCTCCGGCTAATTTGTTTTCATCGTAAACCGGGCAAGCGCCGCAAATGCACATCTTGGTATTATCCAACGGGCAGACAGATTTTTGGCGAGCGCAAAAAAGTCCTTCCTTTTTCCCCCGGTTGCAATCAGTATAAAGCGGGCATCGGCCGCAAATGCATTTTATTAAATTTTCTTGGCTGTCAATCGGCTTCATATTATTTAAATTTAAATATAAATTAAATTTATACCTTCAGCCTGCTGTTGTATAATTTTTCTTTTTAGATAAATGCTCATAATCAAACCGCTCTCCGCAACGCGGACAAACTAAAATTCGTTTGGCAAAATTAACGCAGTTTTGAACCAGGTCAATAAACATATCGCCGATCAATTCATCTTTTTCCAGCCGCTCCCGGTCTTTTTCCGTGTTCTCATCGCTTTCTCCGACCCAGGCGGCATAAGCTTGTGGCGGGAAAATGAGCCCCATTTCGGTCAAAAAATTCATCAAGCCTCCAGCCACATGCTGATAGCCGTCTTCATGGCCTAAAATCATCAAGCCGCCGATTTTATTCTTAATTATAACCTTTTTATGGGTGAAATTGGAGTTTTCCAGCGAATTAAGCCGTTCAATAATAAGCTGCATCAGCTGGGAATGGCTCCCCCAGTAAATAGGCGAAGCCATAATCACCACATCCGCCCCTAAAATCCCATCATATATTTTTTTCATTTCATCTTCTGGGTCAATTTGGGTAATAAGGCAGGGATGAACGCACATTTTAGCGCTTAATGAATAATGATGGTCGCAGGGGCGGAGTTTAAGTTCCGAAGCCACTATAATTTCTTTTTCCACCTCATTTGTCCATGAGATTGCTAAAAGCTTTCTCCATTAAAAAATAGGTATTGGATTCTTTGCCCCTTTGCGATGCGCAGATTCCCAGTACTTTAATTATTTTTTTATTATTATTTTTCACGTCGCTTTTAGATGGCATAAATTTAAAAATTAAAATAAATAGAAAGTCCAAAAATAGCGTGAATAATAGCCATGATAATAGTCGCCATGGCTAAGCGCGGATGCCATTTAAAAGGAATAATTGAAATTCCCTTAAGATTCAATGCCCCGACCGTGGCGGTTGACAGCAAAAGAAAAAGAGTAAGAATGCCCATATACATCATTAGGGGCTTGCCTAAAATAAGCGTAAAAGCGATATTATTTATCATAATATTTATATTTTAATTATACGCCAGCTAATTCATTAGCGCAACAAATTATTCCGCCAATATTGCCCCTACCATAGTGGGCATGGGAAATTATATAAATTATTTATTTCCTCAATTTTTTTATAAATTTTTATTTTAGAATTTTATGGCTACTTGTGCAATAATAATAACCCGACCAATATTAGATTCGGCGCATCAGAATTTAGGAAATACCGACGGCACACGACGCCTGTATTCGCGGTATTCCTCCCCGAATTTCTCAATCAGCGCCCGCTCTTCCAAACGCATCCAGAAAAAAAGAACGGCCGTCAGCCAGATCGCGCCGGTTAAAAACCTGGCGTCCGGATAGAATAATAATATAGACCAGCCGAGAATAATATCAGCGACATAAATCGGATGGCGGACTTTAGCGTAAATGCCTTCTTTTATGATTCGGCTGATCTTGTCCGTGGAAAAAGCCGCTTGGCTATGCGCCTTGACCGCGCCGATAAAAAAATATAGCCAATAAGCCATTGCCGGAAGAATTAAAAACGAAGTAAACATATTCCGCGGAAACAAAAAACGCGCCGGAACTAATTGAAATGCGATAAAAACACCAGTCGCCACTACTAACCACATTAGCACTGGACTAACTAATTTTCGCTTAATATTCATTTTTCAATCTTAATAAATAATTTATTTGTTTTTAATCTTTCTCAGCTGCTAGATTATATTTGTTTCAAATTACTTTATCTTTTTAATTATAAAATTTGCTTAAACCCTTCTTTTTCTAAAATTTTTCTTTTTGCTTTCTCTCCCCGATTATATCCGCCAAATTTTCCATCTGATCTAATTACCCGATGGCACGGAATGGCTGGATTAAAATTTTTATGCAAAATATTTCCCACCGCCAGTCCGGCCAGAGCATTGCCGGCTTTCTCCGCCACTTGCTTATATGTCAAAACCTTTCCTCTAGGAATTTTACTGACAACCTTGTATACTTTTTCTGTGAAAGATAACATATTTATTTTCTATCATGCTTTAAATATTAGGCGCCTTGTTTTTGCGCCAGCCGACAAGCAAGGGAAGAATAAAGGTTAAAATATAATACAAATACACATCTATCTTGTAGTATCCATCCACTGGCTTAAATGCTTTAACTAAAAAAAGATAATCGCAGACAACGGCGATTAATGTCCAAAAAAATGCTAATTTTAAATAATGCTGGAATAGTTCGCTTTTTATTTTTTTAAACAAGACCCAAAGCGTGATAATCGTGCCAATGAGCATAATTATCCAGCCGATTAAATAAACAGGGGCAATTGCAAAAAACGCTATGCCTAGGACATAGCCGATAAGCCAAAGGACAAATCCCCAGCCAAAAGCGTCTTTATAAAATTGCCTGCCTTGAAGAAATTGAAATGGTTTGTTCATATTTTATTATTATTTATATTATTTTAATTAACCCCTATTTTTTCGCCACTACAATATTAACTGTAGTTTTACCGTCGCTGGCGCCGGTTGATACGGAAACGGATCGGTCATCTTTTTCCGCGATGACGGTAGCGACTTCGCCGAAATTCATGGTGCCGGTAATGTTCCATCCGTCCGATTTTAGTTTCTCCTTATAGATTGATAAAACTTCTTCTATTTTTTTATCGGTTTCAATTGAAACGGTCTGGCCTTCATCGGCCTGGCCGGAAATAGCTATCTTTATCGTTCCGTCAATTACGTAAACATCACTGGGGAAATCGGACGGCAATTTCACGTTCTCGCCCGCTTCAATTTTTCCCTGTTCGGTTTCCACTTTTACATTTTGTCCGTTAATATCCACGTTGGCCTTGCCGCCCGACTGGGCTTCAATAATTTTTTCCGCCGCTTTTTCGCCTGCTTTTCGCGAAACGCTTTTACCGCATCCGACCAAAGCCAAAACCGCGATGGCCAAGACAGGTAGTAATAAATAAAATTTCCCTTTTTGTGTTGTCATATTTTTTATTTATTATTAATAATTAATTATTCATCTTTACTTATATTATACTAATTCTATTAAATTTTACAATTTTATTATTTCCATTAATTTTTCAGGAATCGGCCGGCAGACGCAATGCTTAACATGCGCTTTATGCCACTTGATTCTTTGTTCTAAGGAAGGATTTTTGGGTATTTTATTTTTTAAATGCCATTCTTTATTTATTTTCTGCATATCTTTTTATTTCTAATATAAACGCCCGCCTAGTTTAACTTTTTTATCAGGGATAACAAGAATGCATTCATTATTTTCATCCGGTACTCCTAAAGCCAAAACTTCGGAAACAGCCGGACCTATCTGGCGAGGAGAAAAATTAACTACGCATAAAATCTGTTTGCCAATTAATTCTTCAATTTTATAATTTTGCGCCAATTGGGCGATTGATTTCTTTATGCCTATTCCATCCCCTAGGTTAATCTTGAGCTTATAAGACGGCTTTCTGGCTTCGGGAAAATCCTCTGCTTTAATTATTTCCCCGACCC
>PETS01000032.1 GCA_002781265.1 Candidatus Falkowbacteria bacterium CG02_land_8_20_14_3_00_36_14
AATATCCGGTTTCGGAAAATACAATTTTAATCGGCCACAGCTGTGGATGCGCTTTCTTGGTCCGCTGGCTGGGAGAATCCAAAGAAATCGTAAAGAAATTAATACTAGTCGCGCCATGGAAAATTCCCGATGAAAATGATATATTTAGAAAAGAATTTTATACTTATCCAATAGACGAAAGCATAAAAACGCGCGTTAAGGAAATTATAATGTTTACCGCCGACGACGAAGAAGCGGATGGTAAAAAGAGCCTGCGGATTTTTTACAGCGCTTTAGGCGGGAAAATAATAGAGCTTAAAGGCAGAGGCCATTATACATTCCAAGATATGGAGACCGAGGAATTTCCCGAGTTGCTTAAAGTTATTTTAAAATAAATTTATGAAGACAATTTTAGTAGACGCCATTAATGCCTTTATAATAAAAGGAGAGGGAATTTTAAAAGAAATGCATATTTTGCTTGAAAAATATCCCAATCGGAAAATAATTTTAACAGGAGCAAATGATGGAGAAATGGAATAGTTCGGTTTGAAAATAATGCCTTATGAGGTTTTTACCTTGAAGCATAATCCGGAAAAAACTGACTCTGAATATTATAAAATAATGCTGAAACATTTTGGCTTGCGTCAAGACGATGTTATATATTTTGAACATAAAGAGGAGGCAGTAAAAAGCGCCCGGTCAGTTGGCATTAAAACATTTCATTATAACAAAGACAAAAAAGATTTAGCCAGTTTGAAAAATTTTTTGGATAATAGTTTATTATAGAAGCAATAAATTTATGATTGAAAAATTATTAAGCTTCATTTACAAATTATTATTAATTATTTTATTAATAACTCTTTTAGTTTTTTCAGCATCAATTATTATAAAATTTAATCCTCAAATATCATCTTATATTATTAATTCTATTAATAAGCTTCAAATAAAAAATAATTTATTAAAATCATTAATACCCCAGGATAAAATAATTAACCCTAAAGGAGTTAAGGAAGTAACTGCAGAAGAAGTGTCTAATGTAGGATATACATTTTTATTAGCGCAAATAGATAATTCTGACAGCCCAAATCTTAGTGATAAAACCAAAAATGATATAACTAGCATAATACATGAGGCACATTTTCCAAAAAAACAGTTATTAAACATTGTTTTTGTAATGTTACAATTGCAGCAATTAGGGTTACCTTTGGGGTTTCGCTCTCATGTGGTATGGTGGGAAGATTA
>PETS01000146.1 GCA_002781265.1 Candidatus Falkowbacteria bacterium CG02_land_8_20_14_3_00_36_14
ATTAGAACAATTGGAAATTGTAATGGGCAGCTTGTGCGTATGGAAATAAGCGCGGACAAGGTGGTCAGCAGCGGCCTTAGAGGCGCTATAAGGGCTTCTGGGATTATAAGCTGTTTTTTCATTAAAAGGTAAATCATCAGACCCCAACGCGCCGAATACTTCATCAGTAGAAATATGGTGGAATCTAATATTTCCATTCCGCCGACTGGCGGATTTAGCCGCATCAAGAAGCACCCTAGTGCCTTCCACGTTGGTTTTTATAAAATCGGCTGAATTTTTAATTGAACGGTCTACGTGCGACTCAGCCGCAAAATGGACAATTAAATCTATGCCTTTTACTATCTTATTTACTAATTTATAATCGCCAATATCGCCTTTGACAAATTTATAATTAGGGTTGCCTGCTATATCTCTTAAATTTTCCAAATTGCCGGCATAAGTTAAAACATCCAGATTGACAATTTTGTCCTCTGGATATTTATTCAGCCAATAATGGATAAAGTTGCTGCCGATAAAACCGCAACCTCCGGTTATAAGTAACTTCATAAATAAAAAATTAATTATTTGCGTGTAATATAAATATTATATTTTACTTTTCCCGTGTACGGAATCCCGCTTGGCGGTGATTATTTTTTTTGCCGTTTCTTCCGCTTCGCCGTCTCTGTATTTCCCCTGCGGCCAAAGATGGAGCCCGTCGCCTTTCTTTCTCGGTATTACATGAAAATGGATGTGGAGCACTATTTGGCCGGCAATGGGATTATTATTGGCCGTTACGTTGTAGCCAGCCACATCTAGACCGACTATTATCGCTTGACCTACTTTCTTTACCGCCATGATTACTCGGCATAATTCTTTGTCGGAAATTATTTCTAAATTTTCATAATGTTTTTTAGGAATTACCAAAGTATGACCGTAATTTACCGGCGCTATATCTAAAAATGCCAAAGTATATTCATCTTCATAAACTTTATAACTGGGAATTTCTCCGGATACAATTTTACAAAATATGCAGGACATAAAATAAATTTTTAATTTTTTTCTTGTCATCCCGGCAGGAGTTTATCAGACTATCCGAAAACTATTTTTTTTGTCATTCCCGACTTGATCGGGGATCCAGAAAGGTTTAATATTAGACAAATTATGGATTACCTGCCTGCCGTCAGGCTGGCCGCTTTCGCTCGCCTCGCTGAAGCTATAGCGAAGCGGGCGGGAATGACAGTAAAGTGCAGTTTTTGAATAGTCTGAAGTCTGAATCCAGCAGGGAAACGTGAGTATACTTTATTATCGTTTACAATTTCCGATATTCCTGCGGTTTTTCCCTGGATTCCGGGTCAAGCCCGGAATGACAATTTATTAAACTATTTTATAAGGCGAATTTCTATCCGTTTCCCATCTAATTTCATCAACATCTTCTTTTTTGTCTTTGCCTCGATATAATTCATCTGGAAAATTAACGCACCAGCCGTCTATTTTTGAAACGCATTTATAGCCGTGCACCACGCCCGGAGGCACTATTACCATGGTCGGATTGTCCTCTCCGGCTTCAATTTTTAAATATTCGCCTTTAGCCGCGCTACCCTTCCTCTTGTCCCATAAATGAAGCTCAAAATTTCCCGGTCCAGCAAAAACAAAGCAGTCGCTTTGCTTTTTATGCTCATGCGGTCCCCTAACCACTCCCGGCTTGGTAACGCTGATATAGGCCATCACCGGCTTAAAGTTAACTTCATCGCTTCTGTAAATCTCCGCCAACGAACCCCGCTTATCTTTATATCTTTCCAGTCTTTTTACCACTACTCCTTTAATCATAAAATATAAATTATAAATTCTCTTCTATTTTCCGCAAGCATTCTTCAGCCTCGCCTTCTTTATAACCGCCCTGAGGCCATCTTTCTAAACCATCGCCTTCTTTTCTGGGCACGACATGAAAATGAACATGGGCAATATGCTGATTAGCGGCGCTTTTATTGTCCAGAAAAAAACTATAGCCCTTTACGCCCAAACCAGCCATAATGGCTTTGCCGATTTTTTTGGCGGCCAGCGACATAGCGCATAGTTCATTATCAGACAAGACTTCCACGTCGGCCACATGCTTCTTGGGAACGACAATAGTATGCCCAGGGCTCATGGGCAAAATGTCTAAAAAAGCCATGACGCTATCGTCTTCGTAAACTTTATAGCTGGAAATTTTTTCCGCTATCACATCGCAAAAAATGCAATCTTCCATAAAATTAAATTTTAAAAATCAAATTTCAAATATTAAATCCATATTTTAAACTAAAAACTATTTATAAATAAAATAAAAAGCTTTTATGTTTTAATTTTGAATTTTGAGTTTTTATATTTTAGTTTATTAATTATTAATTTTTATCTTTATATCATTGATAGTTAATACTAATATACCAATAATAAGCCAAAAAATCAACACCCAGTTGATATTAATGTAAGCCAGCACCATCCCCGGTCGTAAAATTTCCATAATGACAAAACACCCTAAAGCACCGGTGAGCGAATAAAACAACTCTTTAAATATTAAATATAAATTTTTCATTTTATTTTAATTTTAATTATTATTATAATTACCTTTGTCATCCTGAACTTGATCCAGGATCCAGGAGTAGTCGCGACTTACTTATTAATTTTAGTAATAATATTTAGATGCGCCTAACCCTGGATTGCGGGTCAAGCCCGCAATGACAGGTGAAAATAATTAATCAAAATATTTTTTTTATTTTTTCAAATAATGTTTTTCCTTCCAGATTAATCCTAATTTCGCCAATTTCAATATAATCATTAATATCGTCATCGGCTTTTAAGCCGGGAATAGAAATTATAAAACTGTATTTATTGTCTTCTTGATACATTCCGATTAAATCAAATTCGGCCGTGGCGCTGTGCCAAACATCGGAACCGACGGTTATAACTTTTTTGGGAAAAATATAACTGGCGATTATGTAATTGACGCCGCTGTCATCAATATTAAAATTATTATCAACTTTTTTAAGCTGGGGATTTATCAAACCGGCTTGGCTAAAACTAAAAACTCCGTCCCCTGATAAAATTATATCATCTTGGCTTAATTTGATTTCATTCACGCCATCAAGATTATTAATACTGAATTGTTTGTAAGTTTCACTAACTCCCAATTCTTGGCTGCCGATTTTAAAAACTTGTAAGCTGGCCGGATTGGCTGTCTGGGCGTTTATTGTTTGGCTGTCCGTAAAAAGGGAAATATTTTTATTGCCGCTGTCCGCAAGCCAAATTTTATTGATAAAAGCCATTTTATTTCGACCAGTAGCAATGCTTTTGGTGATGATATCGTCATTCGCCCTTAATTCTATTTTATAAGCACCTTCCGGCAGATTGGCTAAATTAAATTTTAATTCCCTATTTTTGCCAACCTCCCCCACATCAGATACTATGCCGTCATCAGGCAAATTATAATTATCAATCAGTGTATTATTATAATATATATTTAAATTTATAGGATCAGCATCTTTATTCTTGTTTAAATCTGAAAAAATAAAATTAAAATCCAAATCCTCATCTTTGAGATAAGTATAAAATTGATACGGCCCCCGCAGGGAATAACCAATAATTTGTTTTTCCTCTGCCGATTTATAATTCGCTAGTAAATATTCTGCTTTAAAATCATAATTATAGACGGCAATCTCGCTTAAATTTTTTTCTTTATCTAAAAATTCATTAATTGAATTATACTTTTTTCCCCTTTGCAGTAATACTGTTCCGTTTCCCGCTGTCATATCCCAGCTTTGGCTCAACTTGTTTATGATATTATTTTCCAGCGGCTGTAAATAATAGCGCCAGATTGTTTTATCAGCCAAAACTCCAGCTTCAATTATAGGTAAGACGCTTTCATTTTTATAAATCATGGTTAGCCTGGCTTTATCAAATTTTCTTGGCACGCGCAGATTAAAATAAACCGGATCGCCGATAATTTTCTGTTGCCCATTTTGCATCTCCCCTACCCGTTCCAAAGGCGTTAATTTGGAAATAAAATAACTGCCCTGTTTAAAATCATAAACATAGCTGATTTTCCCGCCCGGTACCACCGCCATATAAGCCAGCCAGCCGATAACAAAGAAAAGTATTAACCATAATGCAATTCTGATTTTTATTATGTTTTTCATATTATCTTTTTTTTCATTATGAATTCACTCGTCATCCTGAATCCGCCAGCTGGCGGATGAAGGATCCCGAAATTTACGAACTGTCCGTTATTAAACGGGATTCTTCACTACGCTTCGCTTCGCTTGCTTCGTTTAGAATGACGAAAGAATGAAATGATAATTTTATTATATAATACTTTACCCATAATGAAAACAAACAATAAAAAACTTGTAATTTTAGAGGAGTATTGGTAAAATATTTATACTATTAATATAATTCATTATAATAAAGATAATTATAGTAATTTAATCCAATACTACTAGTTTTAACGCCAATAAGTACGCAGATAACTTATTATGTGAAAAATGCTTTTTTCCGGCTAATGCCTTACAATTTTCTATAACGAACAAATTTTGTTTTTTATTTTTTAAGAGGGGAAATATAGTGTTTACTCCGCTTCGCTGTGAAAACTATTTATTTATAAGGGGAAAAGGATTACAATACTATTGTTAAGAATAATTTATGGCAAAATCTTCAAATTCAAATTTAAAAAATGCGAATAAAGCGAAAAAAGACGAGTTTTATACTCAGCTTTCTGATATAGAAAGAGAGCTAAAACATTATAAAGAGCATTTTAAAAACAAAATAGTTTACTGTAATTGCGATGATCCTCGTGTGAGTAATTTCTTTCATTATTTTTCTCATAATTTTGAAAAATTCGGTCTAAAAAAATTAATTACCACTTGCTATAAAAATCAAGAGGTAAATTTATTTAGTCAAAATAATTCTGAAAAAGCAATTTATTTGGAATACAAAGGAGATAAAAATGAAAATAATGTTCCAGATATTGAAGAAATTGGGGTTAAACATTTAAAAAAAGATGGTGATTTTCGCAGTGAGGAAAGTATAGGACTTTTGAAACAAGCCTATATTATTGTGACAAACCCGCCATTTTCTTTATTTAGAGAGTATGTAGCACAACTCATGAAATATGATAAAAAATTTATAATAATCGGAAATGTAAACGCTATAACTTATAAAGAAATATTTAGATTATTTAAAGAAAATAAGATGTGGTTAGGAGCGAGTATTCATAGTGGCGATAGAGAGTTTGGGGTTCCAAAAGATTATCCATTAACTGCCGCCAGTAGCAGAATTGATGAGAATGGAAATAAATTCATTAGAGTTAAGGGGGTGCGTTGGTATACAAATTTAGATTATAAAGAAAGACATGAAGACTTGGTTCTTTATAAAAAATATTGTGGAAATGAAGATAAATATCCCAAATATGTTAATTACAACGCAATTAATATTGATGTGACAAAAGATATTCCTATGGATTATAAAGGTGCAATGGGTGTGCCAATTACTTTTATGGATAAATATAACCCCGATCAATTTGAAATAATAGCTTTAGGAATAGTGGGATCTGTTGATTTTAAATCAAATAGAAAAATGGAAATTTTAGATAAAAATGGAAAACCGACTGGCAAATTTACTTTTAATGCCAAGGGCACACTTTATCGTTTATATGATCCAAAATTAGATAAAAAATCGCCGTCATTTAAAGATGTGGTAACTGGCGAATTATATTCAAGTATTTACGCACGAATTATTATAAAAAATAAGAAAGTTAATAAATAAAATTATGAAAATAGAACTCAAAAAAATTACAGTCCGTGAATTAACTAACGGCTTTGAAGATAACGACGAAAACGGCGTTGTGGGTTATGGTAAAAAACTTGATATTCGTCCGCCCTATCAAAGAGAATTTATTTATAAAGACAAACAAAGAGACGCCGTTATTGATACTATTACAAAAAACTTTCCTTTGAATGTGATGTATTGGGCAGTTCGTGAAGACGGAAATTTTGAAGTAATAGACGGACAACAAAGAACAATCTCGGCTTGCCAATATGTTAATGGCGATTTTTCAGTGGACGGATTAGCTTTCCATAATTTAACAAATGATAAAAAAGAACAAATTTTAAACTATGAATTGACGATATATTTCTGCTCTGGTGCTGATAGCGAAAAATTGGAATGGTTTAAAATAATTAATATCGCAGGGGAAAGATTAACAGATCAAGAGTTAAGAAATGCGGTTTATTCAGGTTCGTGGGTTTCTGACGCAAAACGGTATTTTAGTAAAAATGGTTGTGCCGCTTACGGAATCGGTAGTGATTATCTAAATGGTTCACCGATTCGGCAAGAATATTTAGAAACTGCTATCAACTGGATTTCTAAAGGTAAAATTGAAGATTACATGTCAAAGCACCAACACGATCAAAATGCAAGTGCTTTGTGGAGATATTTTCAAGATGTAATGACTTGGGTAAGCACAACTTTTACTAAAAAAAGAAGGTTTATGAAAGGGGTTGAATGGGGTACGCTTTATAATACTTATAAAGATGAAAAATATAATACGAAAGAAATTGAAAAAGAAACAGAAAGATTAATACTTGACGATGATGTAACAAAAAAGAGCGGTATTTATCCATATATTTTAACTCGTAATGAAAAATATCTTTCTATCCGTGCATTTTCTGACGCCACAAAACAAAAGGTTTATGAGAAACAAAAAGGCGTTTGTGTAGTATGTAAAGAAAAATTTGAAATAGAAGAAATGGAAGCAGATCATATAACCCCTTGGCACGAGGGCGGAAAAACAATAGAAAAAAATTGTCAGTTATCATGTAAGGAATGTAATAGAAGAAAATCTGGAAAATAAAATTATGAGAATATTATGTCACAAGTATTAGCAACAATAACGAATATATTTTATGATTTAGGATCTTTGATAAATCCTATTTTAATAAATCTTGACCCCGCACTTTTTCAAAGCGTTATTTTAGGAATTTTAATGATTTTGATTTTTGTCGGCGAGCAAATATTTACAGAAGCAAAAACTCAAAAAGGTCGTGGTGAATTTTCTAAAATGGTTATCTTTTATGAAATTTTAAATATCGTTTATATTCCAGTTCTCGCAATTTTTGCTCTAACATTGTTTGCGTTTTTCAAAGATGATTTAAATAGTAACCGCATAGATACATCGTTCAAGGCTTTATCTTTTGCATTTCTTTTGATTTTTGTGTTTTTTCTCTTGCGTCCCATTTTCAAATTTCAAGAATTTTTTCGGGGCAAGCGTCATAAATTTGAAATTTCTTTCTTGAAAAATTTAGGCTTTTCTAAAATTTTAAAGTTTAGGAATAAAGTAAAAGCCAAAAAAATGGTGCGAGCATGGAATTCTTTTTGGTCCGAAAAATCAGAATTTAACGAAAGAGATTTTACAAAAATTTTTATATCCCATATTGACGACGCTATAAAATATAGAGAATTGGAACTTGCGATTCAACTTTCACAAACTTATGTAAATAATATTGAGAAGCGAGATCGTTTTTCGATCGGCTACGAAATTTTGCCGAAAGTGCTTGAATGGAACGAAAAACTTTGGGTTGGAGAGAAACTTTGGTTAAAAAGTTATGACACTGAAAAGAAAATTCAAAATTTTATTTCACAAAAACATTTCCCAACTTTTAGATCGTGGGCGTTGAAAATATATAAAAAGACTAATTCAAAAAAGGATCGTTTTTGGAACTGGCACTATTTTGGCAGAGAATTTTTCAAGGCGATAATTACAGCACTGCTTAAAGACGGCCATGGTCCATACCAACTTTTTTCAGCATTCAAAAAACATGTTGATGAAAGCATAGAAAAATTGAATAAAATTAAGGACGAAAAAGAAAAACAGAAATATAACCGTTATATCACAGGACTTTTTGCAAGTTTTTGCCCAACATTTTTTAGTGAAATAGATAGCGCACCTTCCAATTATGAAATTTGGGAGCATAATTTTCCTAAAGAATGGAAAGTATCAATGGCAAATATAAAGAGTGAAATTCCTGGCGTTATCTTGCATGAGTTTTTGCAATGGTCGCGGGATCGTATTTTCAAAAAAGAAAATGAAGAAAATTTTGATAAAGATTTGACTAAGGTAATAAACGGAATTTTTCCAAATGTGCATTCATCATTATTTACAGCATTTTTAATGTTGTTTTTCTCGACGGAAGTGAAATATGCAGTAGAAAAAGAGCCAAATTTCTATATAATGGGAACAAGTGTGTCGTGGACTGGCTCTGCCGAAGAAAGTAAAGAAGATATGGATAAAAGACTTGCTAAAATGATGAATGCAAAAGCTGAATCCCAAAAAGAAAAAACTATTAATATTATTCTTAATCCTAATTTTTTCCCGCGCTACTGGGACAAGTTAAAAATAACTTTGGATGATGCTAATAAAGACGAATGGGAAAAAGCTGATAATACAAAGAAAAAATCAATGTTGAAAACAGCACGAAGAGAAAAATTGGAAAAAATACAAACGGAAATTGAAAGTGATGAAGTTAAAAAAATGTGCAAAGATGATGAGCGAAAAGAGTTATACAGAAAAAATCTTTTGGAATTAGTAAAATTGCTAGTTGCAGAAATAAATAACTAACCCCACCCACCATCCTTTGAATTTGTAGCCCAGCAAAAAAATCTGGCGAAGTCCAAATAAAAGGCAAAAATTCCATCCCCTTAAACCCCTTCCTTTTTGCCTTTTATTTGAAGAGAATAAGGAGTTTTGGATTTTGGGCATTCACCCCTAACTCCTCTGCCCTTTGCCCTAAACAGAATAAACAAAATTTAATTCTTTTTTTAGCTAAGTTACAGTCCTCTGCGGAGGACTGTAACGATGTTGAAAAGGGAGAAAAAGATATAAATCCCCCTAACCCCCTTTACACAAAGGGGGCAGAAAAAAATCCCCCTAACCCCCTTTACACAAAGGGGGTAATAACGAAATCTCCTCAACTTTCTAAGATGGGGGCAGGAAACAAAAGTCCCCCTTGTATAAGGGGGATTAAGGGGGTTTAAAGAACATGAATAATAATTTATACACAAACAAATACCATTACGCGTATAGAAAGGATTTAAGAAACAAATCAAGGGAATTGCGGAATAATATGACTCTGGCTGAAAAGAAATTGTGGTATGATTATTTGCGCCGGCATAAATATAGATTTTTAAGGCAAAAGCCGATTGGAAATTATATTGTTGATTTTTTTATTGCCCCAAACTGAAATTAGCGATTGAGGTGGATGGCACAACCCATTTGGATGAAAATGAAAATATAATTAAATATGATAAAATTCGCTCAAAAGAATTGAAGAAAATAGGCATCAAGGTGCTAAGGTTTTGGAACGATGATGTTTTGAATGGTTTGGAAACGGTTTGCGGGATAATCGATAATTATTTGGAAGAAATATAAATCCCCCCAGCCCCCCTTTATGCAAAGGGGGCTTAAAAATAAATCCCCCTCCGCCTCGGCAAGCCGAAGACGAGACGGGCTACCCCCCCCTTTATGCAAAGGGGGCTAAAACGAAATCCACCTCCGCCTCTGCAAGCCGAAGGCGAGACGGGCTACCCCCCTTTACGCAAAAGGGGCATAAATAAATCCCCCTAACCCTCGCCTCGCTAAAGCTATGGCGAAGCGGGTCTTTACGCAAAGGGGGCGATATAGAAAATATGATAAGAAAAAAATTGAAAAATTTAGAGTGGAAAAAAAGGTATGGCTATATTAAAAATATCATTTTTGATGAAAAAAAACTTAATCAGAAAGGGGCCAGGTTCCAAATTATTAAATTCCCGGCTAAGACAAAAATAGATTTTCATTTCCATAAAAGAGTATATGAAACCTTTTATATCAGAAGCGGACAAGGAATTTTTTACTTTAATAATAAAAAAATATATCGGCCGCAAAGACGATATTTTCCTCTGTCAGCCGAACGATATCCATAGTATAATTAACAATTCCTCCAAAGAACTGGTAATTTTGGTGTTTAAAACCAATGAAGATCCTGAAGATTTGCATTGGCTTGATAAAAAATAATAAATTAAGTAGTAAGGAGAGAGAATATATTAGTGGATAAAGCGTGGAAAAGAACGGCTTGATAAAATTAAATTGATAAGGTAATATTAATCCATGCTAGAATCCAATTTAGGAAAAATGCCACCGCAAAATATAGAGGCCGAAGAATCGCTTTTGGGCTCTATTTTAATTGATAAAGACGCTATTATCAGAGTAGCCGACGCGGTCATGGAAAATGATTTCTATAAAGACAGCCACCGTATAATATTTGAAACCATCAAAGATTTATATGCCCGCCATGAGCCGATTGATATTTTAAGCTTGACTAACCGGCTGGATGAAAAAAACAAGCTGGAAGCTGTTGGCGGACGCGCTTATCTAGCCAAGCTTTCCAATATGGTGGCTACTTCTTCGCACGCGGTCAATTACGCCAATATTGTCCAAAGAAAAGCCACGCTTCGGCGCCTGCTTTCGGCCGCGGCGGAAATATCGGAAATCGGATACCGGGAAGAAGAAGATATAGAAAAATTATTAGATGAATCCGAGCAGAAACTTTTCGGAGTGTCTCAAAAATACCTGAAAAACGTCTTTATGCCGATTGACAACCTATTGGCCGAAGCTTTTGACCGGATTGATGAACTGCACAAACAATCAGGAAAACTGCGGGGATTGTCCACCGGCTATGCCGACTTGGATAATCTCCTGGCCGGCCTGCAAAAATCAGATCTGATAATTTTAGCGGCCAGGCCGAGCGTGGGAAAAACTTCTTTAGCCCTGGATATTGCCCGCCAGGCGGCCATTAAAAGTAAAGAGGCGGTGGGAATATTTTCTTTGGAAATGAGCAAAGAACAATTGGTTGACCGCATGCTTTGCGCCCAAGCCGGCGTTTCTCTTTGGAAAATGCGCACCGGCAAATTATCCGACCGCGAAGAAGACAATGATTTTTCCAATATTGGCACGGCTATGGGCCAGCTTTCCGAAGCGCCTATTTTTATAGATGACTCGGCCAATTCTACTATTATGGAAATAAGAACTAAGGCCAGGCGCCTGCAAATGGAGCAGAATTTAGGCCTTTTGGTAGTTGACTATCTGCAATTGATGGAAGGCCGGGGCAAATACGGCGATAACCGCGTGCAGGAAGTATCGGAAATTACCCGCGGCTTAAAAGGCATCGCTCGGGAATTAAATGTGCCGGTGCTCGCCTTATCCCAGCTTTCCCGCGTTGTGGAGCAATCCAAGCCGGCCATACCGAAACTGTCCCATTTGCGCGAGTCCGGCTCTATTGAACAGGACGCCGATGTGGTTATGTTTATCTACCGCAAAGCTTCCGACCGAGGCTATAACCGGGATGACTTATCGGAAGAAGAAAAAAACACCGCCGAAATACATATTGAAAAACACCGGAACGGCCCGACCGGAAAAGTCAAATTATTTTTTGATGAAAATTCTGTCAGTTTTAAAAATCTGGCTAAATCCAACCTGAAAGCGCCGCCGGAATTTTAATCATATAACACAAAACTTGAAACAAATTAAAATTTAAATAAAAAATCATGTTGCATGTTATATGTTGCATGTTTAAAAAATTAATATGTTCAACAAACTAAAACACTTAAAAAATCTGCGCAACAAGGCCAAAGCCATCCAAAACACTTTAGCTTTGGAATCCACTACTGTCGCTAAGGGCGGAGTTAATATTACCATGAATGGCAATATGGAAATCACCGCTATTACCATTAATCCTGATTTGGCCATAGCCAGTTTGGAAGGAATTTTAAAGGATATAATAAATGACACCATTAAAAAAACGCAAAAGTTAATGGCTCAAAAAATGCAGGAAATGGGCGGATTGCCTAATTTTTAAATTTATAATTTAAAAATTAAAAAATTATAATGAACTATCCTCCGGCTATCCAAAAATTAATAGACCAATTCGCGAAATTGCCTACCGTCGGGCCTAAAACCGCGGAGCGGTATGTTTTTTATTTATTAAAACAGCCGAAGGAAATAATAAATAACTTTGCTAAAAATTTATCTGTCTTAACGGATAAAATAACGATATGCAAAAATTGCTATGCCTATACCCAAACCAGCCCTTGCCCGATTTGCTCTTCGGACAAGCGGAATAAAAATTTGCTGTGCGTAGTGGCCGACTACCGCAACATGATAACCATAGAATCAACCGGACAATATAACGGATATTATCATGTCTTAGGCGGACATTTGAACGCTATAAAAGGAATTAAGCCGGAAAATTTAAATATTAATACCTTGATTAAAAAAGCTAAAAACGAAAAATACAAAGAAATAATTCTTGCCTTAAGCCCGAATATGGAAGGAGAAACAACAGCTTTGTATCTGGTAAAAATATTAAAGCCGTATAAATTAAAAATTACCCGCTTGGCGAAAGGCCTGCCGGTCGGGGCGGATTTGGAATATGCTGATGAAATAACCCTGACTAACGCTTTAAAATATAGAAATGAATTATAAGCTTATTTAGCGCTTTAATATTAAATAATATCAACACTAATCGCAAACCATCAAAAAAACCGCCTTCAAAATGAATGCGGTTTTTTGTATTTCATAACAATAAAACATTGTTGTTTAAAATTTAAGCAATACCGGTAATTTTTATCTGGGAATAATGCTGGCGGTGGCCAATGTTTCTTTTATATCTGGTTTTACTTTTATATTTAATAACATGAACTTTTTTTCCTTGGCCATGCGCCAATATTTTGCCTTCTACTTTATTTCCCAATGAAGGCTTGCCAATACTTACTTCCCGGGCGTCAGCCGACGCTATTAATAAAGTATCAAATTTAACCTTGGAACCGTCATTGGCCGGCAACTTTTCTATTTTTATTATATCGCCGATTTTAACTTTGTATTGTTTTCCGCCAGTTTTAATGACTGCCATTTTAGACATAAAAAAAATATTAATTAAAAATAAAAACCGCAATGCTCGCGGTATTATTATTATACTCAAAACTAAAAAAAAGTCAATACATT
>PETS01000003.1 GCA_002781265.1 Candidatus Falkowbacteria bacterium CG02_land_8_20_14_3_00_36_14
CCCAAAGGTAACCCTAATTGCTGCAATTGTAACATATTTTTGTCCACTCATTCCAGATTTTATATTATGATATAAATATTTATCTAAATTTTCGTCCGACGCCTGATTTCCGCTTCCACCATGCTTCTTTCCTGGCCGTATTTCAAACTGCTTAAACTTCTGATTCTGGCCGGCATATCATCTCTTTTACTGCCGGGCAAGGGCCAGATGGTCTTCATGGAAAAGGGCCTGGCGGCGGTATTTTCAATTAACAATTTTACATAGGCGGTAAATTTTTCAATATTTATCAGATCAAACTTATTAAATACGGGAGAAAATTCTTTTTCCATTACTTCCGCGTCTTCAGAACCGATTTTAAATAATATCCAGGTGCCGATATTTCCAAAAACCGCCTCTTTGATGGAATTATCATTTTTATTCATAGTCAATTGGCCTAAATATTGATGAGCCAATATCAAGCTTAAATTATATTTTCTGGCTTCAGACAGGATTGAATTAATGGAATCAGTGGTAAAATTCTGAAATTCATCAATATATAAATAAAAATCGCAACGGTCTGCCTGTGGTATATCAGCCCGGGAAAGCGCGGCCATTAATATTTTACCGACTAAAATCATTCCTAAAAGATACGTGTTCATCTCCCCGACCAGCCCCTTGGGCATATCAATCAAAAGGATTTTTTTGTTGTCCATAATATCCCGCAGATTAATAGAGCTCTTTTGCTGGCCGATAATCGGCCTCATCATATCATTAGAAATAAAAGAAGTCAGTTTTGATGTGACATAAGGAACCACATTGGCCAGCGCCGCGTCGCCGCCGGCTTTTTCCGCTTCTTTTTTCCAAAAATCTACTACGGTCGGATCCTGGCATCTTTCTAATTTTAATTTTCTAAATTCCGCGTCCGACAAAACTTTAGGGATTTCCATTAAAGTTGAGCCGGATGAAGGATCGCTCATAACTAACAGCATGGCGTTTCTCATATATTGCTCAAATATCGGCCCCCCGGTCGCTTTTAGGTCGTATAATTTATCAAAAATCTTTATCATTTCATTGATCACAAATGTTTTCTGCTCCGGATATCTCGGATCATATTCCATTAAATTTAATGCCATTGGCCGGGAGGTATCAGCCGGAGAAAATAAAATAACATCTTCAGCCCTAGCCGGCGGAATGCGCGCCAGCACTTCGGTTATCATGTCGCCGTGCGGATCAATTAAACAAACTCCCTCTCCATTCAATATATCCTGGATAGCCATACTGGCCATTAATTGCGATTTGCCGACTCCAGATTTTCCGATAATATAAGTGTGGCGCCGGCGGTCAAGGCGCTTTATCCGGATATCGCTCGTTATTCCGCGATAAATATTTTGGCCCAGCAATATTCCTTCGTTCGGGATATTATTCGGCGCCGGCGCGTGCTTGGCCGTCAGCCATAATATATTAGGCGTATCGGCATTTCGTAAAGGAAAATGAAACATGCTGGCCATTTCTTCGGTATTGAATAAATTGCTGACTTTCTCGTCAAAACGCCTGTAAATAAAATTATTTATCATTCTTTTTTGGCCGCGGCTGTATATTTTATTTTTAAAACTGTTGCCATATTCATAATAATTGTATTGGCTGAAAGCATTGGTTAAATTATCCAAATAAATACGGGCCCGGCCCTTGTCTTTAGCCGATACTACTATCCGCAAATTAACATCCAAGCCGGCTTTAGAATTTTTTTCTTCAATCCCCCTGAGAAGATCTTCCTCCATGGCGGATAACTTCTTTTTTTCTTCCACTGCCTCCCCTAATTTTGTCTTAGGCTTGGCTGATCTGGTTATATCTCTTAGCCAATTTAATATTCTGTATAGCCCTTTATTATTTATAGCCTCGGCTACGGATTGGCATCTATGGGCCTTGGAAACAATTTTGGATGATTTTTTATGCCAGATGCCTTTAGCGCTTCTAACCGTATATTGGACAGCCAGCCCTTCTTCACGGCTTAATTTTGACATGACATTAATAATAGCGTTCATCGGGTCAGCATCCATTTTTTTATATGTTTTTAACGGAAAAATAAAATCCCTTTTAACTTTCAATGCCCCCGCCAATATTTCATTTTGCGGATTAAATATATTATAATCTTCCACTTCCTCCATAACGGCATCGCTGTAATGGGCGAGAATCTGCTGTTCCATATACCGGCCCATATAGCGCGGAGCGGCAACATAAAAAGAAATATTTCCCTTATTGGCGACAACTTCAAAAGAATAATGGTCGCTTCTGCCTAGTAGCCAGGCTTTAAATCCCCTTTCCGCTTTCAGTCCGCCAATGCTGGAAAAAACAGTTTCGCCTTTGGCGATTTCCTCCTGCAAATGCTTGACATCAAATTCACTTTCCTGGCCTTCCGGCTTTTCTTTGGGCAGACGGACTAAATAAATCGCCTGCTCAAAATACTTGCTATTGTCAACCAACTTCTTTATAATTTTCTTTATTATCAATAATAATATAAATATAATAGCCAGCCAAAAAAAAGCCACCAGCCATTCATTTATGCCTATCACTATGCCGGTAGTAATATTTTGCCCAAAATTTGTTGGTGCCGAATAATCCATCTAATTTTCTTTATCCCTTTTAATTTTTAATATTTTGTCAGTTTTTATTTTAGCTGTTTGCTCTAAAAAAAAATTGTTGATGCTGGGAATAATTGATAGCCATTTTTTAATTAGTTTTAATATTTTGGCTACTTTGACTTTGGCTTTGTCCAGTAAATTATTAATCAGATTAGCGGTTTCTTCGCCTGCCTGCCTAAACCGCATCTGGTTGGGGGGGCTTAATTCCATATAAACTTGATCAAGGTCTTCTTCTAATATTTTTTCAATTTGCTTTTCCCTCTGCTGGCGTTTCTTTTGCGCGTTGGCAATGCTAATCATACCTCCCGTTTGCCTGGTTTCCTGGATTTTTTCTTCTTCCGCTATTATTTCTTTTTGCTTGAATTCTTCTATCCATTTCTTATCGCTTTTTTCATGAGATGCTTCTTTAGTTTGTTCCCTAATCTCATCTGGTCTGATTTTTTCAATTTTTCCAAAATTTTTTTCAAATCTATTTTTTAAATTTTTTATATTAATCATATATTTAGTTGTTATATATTATACCATAAAATTAATAAAAAAGAAAAAATTGTACTGTTGCAGAGTCAAAGCTACCTTCTGTGGATAATTAATATTATTTAAAGATAAAA
>PETS01000001.1:0-568 GCA_002781265.1 Candidatus Falkowbacteria bacterium CG02_land_8_20_14_3_00_36_14
TCTACGATAGTACCCCACAACTTTCTTCACTGCCCTAACCACATCCCGGGCATCTTTCTTAGTCATCTTGGGGTATAAAGGTAGGGTAATAATTCTCTCATACACCCTTTCGGCAACTGGATAGTCACCCAACTTATACCCGAATCTTTTTTGATAATAAGGCTGAAGATGAACTGGGATATAATGAACATTTACTCCCAAGTTTTCTGCCCGCAGAGCCTCAAATATCTTTCTTCTTCCAACCTTTAATTTCTCTAACTTTAATTGAATAACATATAAATGCCAGGCATGACAAACAGAACCAAGTCTTACCCTCGGAGTCCTAATCTCTTCCATCTCCTTAAAAGCCTGATTATAATAATTAGCAATCTCACTTCTTCTACTAATAAATTCATCAACTCTTTGCAGTTGGCTTATTCCTAGAGCACACTGAAAATCAGTAATTCTACAATTATGACCCAATTCCTGCATTTCATAATACCAAGGACCATCACATTTGGTCATTATCTTTTTATCATGAGTAATCCCATGAGTTCTAAATAATAAAAGCCTCTCATAAAACTTCTTA
>PETS01000001.1:740-24609 GCA_002781265.1 Candidatus Falkowbacteria bacterium CG02_land_8_20_14_3_00_36_14
TCATATAGTTATCCCGGTCGGTATCTTTATCAATTTTTAAAATCGGCTGGCCCGTATGCTCCGATAATATTTTATTAAGCCGGTCTTTTATTTTCAGAATATGTTCGGCCCTAATTTTTATATCCGTAGCCTGACCCTCGGCTCCGCCCATAATTTGATGAAGCATAATTTCCGAATTAGGCAAGGCAAACCTTTTACCTTTAGCGCCGGAAGCCAGCAGTACCGCTCCCATGCTGGCGGCCATGCCGATGCAAATTGTGGAAACGTCGCTTTTTATATATTGCATAGTGTCGTAAATGGCCATGCCGGCCGATACGGAACCGCCGGGAGAATTGATATAAAACTTGATATCCTTGGATTTATTTTCCGCGTCCAAGAATAAAAATTGGGCAATCACAATATTGGCCACATGGTCCGATATGGGTTCGCCTAAAAATATAATGCGGTCTTTTAAAAGGCGGGAATAGATATCATAAGCGCGTTCGCCGTAGGTTGATTTTTCAATAACGGTTGGGATTAAAGGCATAGATTTTTGAATTATGAATTAAGAATTATGAATATATAATATGATTAAATTACAATGTTGTCAATAAAATTTATATTTATATCACTCTCCAGCCCTTGGCTGTTTTTTCCAGTTTTCCGGCAATAGTAAAACCAGAGGCCTTGGCGTGTCCGCCGCCCCCCAACACTTGGGCAAGAAGCGTCATATTGGCGCTGGGATGGGATGAACGCAAACTGCCGCGGATTGTCCCACCCGGCTGTTCGCGCAGGAGCAGTACGCCCTTAACGCCATGTAAATTGCCTAAAAAATTTGAAATGCCTTCCAAATCTTCTTCGTTTACCCCAGCCGCATCTTCCCAGGTTAAAACCGTATAAGCAAAGTTGTAATTTTTATTTATTTTTATTCTGGCCATGGCTTTGCCCCAGATTTTTAAAGCGCTCAAACTTTTATTATGCAAGGTATTTTTCATTATGGCCGGCAGATTGGCTCCGCGGACAAGCATCTGCGATGATATGTCTATGGTTTTATCGGAAGTGGCTGGAAAAATAAAATTGCCCGAATCGGCCAGAATGCCGGCCAATATGCAATTAGCCGTATTTTTATTTATTTTAATATTATTAAGTTTAAAAAAATCGTAAATTATTTCCGTAGTGGAAGAGGCGGAAGCGATTCTTAATTCCAAATCAGAAAATTCTTCTATTTTAGGATGGTGGTCTATTTCTATGACAAATTGATTTTTGTTTTTATTTATAATTTCTTCATCCAATCTGGTTCTTTTCATTCCGCCGGCGTCAAATATGATAATCAGGTCAAATTCATTAAAATTATATAAATTTTTATCCGATTTAATTTTCTCAATATGGGGGATAAAATTAAATTGGCGGGGCGGGGCATCATAACAATAGGCGAAATATGGCTTGCCTAAATTTTCTAAAATCTCAATAAAGGCGCATACCGATCCGACCGCGTCTATATCCGGCTTTTCATGGGTAGTGAGGAGTATTTTTTCCGCTGATTTTATTTTAGCGTATATTTTATTGTGTAATAATTTATAATCCGGCATTTATTTTTTATTTCTTAATCATATATTTATACATTAAATAAATATTTTTGGCAAGGAGAAAGTATAATAATTTTAAACAAAAAACTACATACTTATGTATGTAGTAATTCAAATATAATATTAATTTTATAATTCAATATACCTGATTTGGCTTGGGCATCCCTGCTAATTTAAATACCTGATGAGGCTCTTCCTTAAATTTTGTATATAAATATCGTTTAGAACCCTTTAATTTACTATCAAATTTTCTTTCCATAATTTTAATAATAATTCTTTCCATTGGCGGCAAATAATAATAAAGATAGAAGTCACGGCAAATATTGATTATAACTCTTTGCTCTTCGTCTAATTCTTTAATACTTTCTTCCTTGGCCATAAATTACATTAATTCACGCGACCAATCTTTATGATTTGCAAGATGTCCATTTTCATCAACTTCAAATTCTTGGTTATTAAAAGTTAATACAGGCATTAACTCCTCCTATTCAATATATATTATAAAAAAATATTTTGTCAGTCATTATGTTTATAAATTTTGTAAGGAGCGACGTGAAATTCCCCAACCTCCTTTGCCAAGGGAATTAATCATTTTTTTCTTCTCTTATTTGCTGCAGCACTTTTTCAATTTTGGCGGCGTTTTTTTCCGTACTGTCAATCACCCAGTTAAATCTGGGGATTATTCTTAAGCGGGTTTCTTTTTTGAGGATTTTAGTAAAAAGCGAATTATGTTTTTTAAATTCCGCCAAAGCCGTGCCCGACAGATTTTCAGGCAAAATGGAAACGCCGATATTGGCGTGTTTTAAATCCTTGGAACAATCCGCGTAAGAAACAGTAATTAAGCCATTGTCCAAGCATATTTCCTTGCTTATTAAATTAGCCAGTTTTATTTTTAGTAATGCATTCACCTGTTCAATGTGGCGCATAATATTATATTTTTTTAATCATTTCTTCTTTTTTATAAAATTGTAAAATATCTCCTACGGCTATAACCGGCTTGCCGGCAAATTTTATTCCATAATCCTGTCCGGCTCCGCCTTCGTTTATTTCTTCTTTGCCTGACTGCAATTTTGTCATTGTGCCGGTAGCAATTATTTCATTTTGGCGCGATACTTCAATAAAAGAATTTTTTAAAACCTTGCCGTCTATTAATTTACCGCCGACAATTTGGCTGTTTTTTTCAGTCCGAAACACGGCCGCCACTTTTAATCTGCCTAAATTCACCCTGACAATTTCCACTCCCAGCAGTTTTTGCATTTTAGCCTTAATGTCATTAATAAGGTCATAGATAATATTATAAACTTTTATATCTATATTTTTTTCTCTGGCCAGTTCTTTAACTTGAGTCGGTATGTTTATATTAAAGCCGATTATTGATGCGCCGAGGCCCTCAGCCTTGGCTATATCGCCTTCAGTGATATCTCCCATTCCTTTATATATTATATTAACCCTAATGTCTTCTGTATTTATTTTTTCTAAAGATTCTTCAATTGCCTCTAAAGATCCCAGAAAATCGCATCTAATAATTAAATTAATTTTTTTCATTTTATTTTTTTCATTGGCGCTTTTTAATAGAGAAGAGAAAAAACCGCTGGTTTTATTTTTTTTATTTTTCATTTTTTCTCCGCTTCCCACCTCCAGCACATCGCCTACTTCCGGCGCTATTTTCAAGCCGATAATCTTAACCGGCATGGAAGGGGCGGCTTCTTTGACTGTTTCGTTTTTATAATTTTTCAAAGCGCGCACTTTGCCGTAAATTTGATTATTAAAAGTAAGCTGGTCTCCCATGGTTAAAGTTCCGTTTTGTATTAATATGGTCGCCACCGGCCCTTCTCCTTTATCAATATGGGATTCAATAACAGTGCCCATGGCTTTGGCTTTAGGATTAGATTTCATATTGCTTGATTCCAATTCAGAAGTTAATAAAACCATGTCTAATAGATCCTCAATGCCTTTGCCCGCCTTGGCCGATACCGGCGCGCAGATAATTTTTCCGCCCCAGTCTTCAGGAACAATTCCCAGCTGGCTGGAAAGCTCCTGTTTGGTTTTATTAATATCCGCTTCCTCTTTGTCAATTTTATTTATCGCCACCAGGAAAGGTAGCTTGGCTGATTTAATAATATTATAAGCTTCAACGGTTTGCGGTTTAACGCCGTCATCGGCGGCTACCACTAAAATGGCAATATTCGCCACCTTGGCGCCGCGGCTACGCATGGCCGTAAACGCTTCATGCCCGGGAGTGTCTATAAAAGTTATTAATTTCCCTTTTCTCTTTACCTGGTAAGCGCCGATATGCTGGGTTATGCCTCCGGCCTCTCCGGCCATGACATTGGTCTGGCGGATAGTATCCAATAATTTTGTTTTGCCGTGGTCAACGTGGCCCATAACCACAATTACCGGTGGACGGGACTCCAGATTGGCTTCACTTTCTCCTTTCAATTTATTTATTAATTTATTTTCTTCGTTTTTGTCTTTCAATTCTTGACTTTTGAGATTTTCATCTAGCGTTATTTCCAGCCCCAGATTGTTTCCAATCAGCCAAATAGTGTCAAAATCAATTTTTTCATTCATAGAAGTGAATATCCCGTTTTTCATCAGTTCGGCCAATATTTTACTAACCGGCAAGCCGGATAAATTGGAAAAATCCCTCACAGATATAAATCCGGGAATATTAATTTTTTTCTTTTCTTCTTCTTTCGCTTCTTCTTCGGTTTCTTCTTTCGCTTCTTTTTTTAATTTATTTTCCAGTTGTTTTATTAATACTGGCCATTCTTTTATTATGCGCTGGGCGGTTTTATTGTCAATTTTTATGGCTTTTTGGCCAATATCAAAACCGAGCAACGGCAATTTGTCGCGCAATTCCTGCGGAATAATTTTTAGTATTCTGGCTAATTCGGTAAGATTCATCCCGTTTAGAGAAAGGAAGCTTGTTAAGTGATTCCTTATAAATTAATTATAATATAATTTTATTTTTACATCCCGCTTTAGATTTTTCTAACGGGATTCATAATTATAATTTTAAATAGATTTCCCTCTCCTTGTTTTAAGGAGAGGATTAGGGTGAGGTTTATAATCCAAAACGGAACATTAGTTCCGTATATTGTTATAATTTACAATAATTTTTAAAATTAGTCAATAAAAAAAGGGTACTTGACACTTATGATTGACAAACAAATTTTCATAATTATCTCGGATTTCATTAACTTGTCGTATACTCAATCGACGCAAAAAAGATTCATAAGACATAAAATCAATATTGTATTTCCAAAGAATTTTTCACCGAACAGATGTAGGAAAAAATTCTATCATTGCTATTAAGCCAATATATGAATTTGAATTTTTCAGAAAATGCGATAAAAAATCGTGCCTTGCATACCAGTTCACAGCACTTAAATAATTAATTACAAATTTCCAAAAAACTAATGCATTAATAATTAAGTGTCTATTTATAGAATTTCTGTCTTTACAATCATACTTAATTTTCAGTTTTGATGAAATTTGTTTCTCACAATCATCTTTACATGCTTCATAATCCTTAAGCAGTTCTTTTACATTTTTCATAATTTCTCTCCTTTTCATAAAATAAGATTTAAGATTAATAAAACAATAACCCTTTTTAATTTACAACCTTTCTTATATTATTAATAAATATCCAATTAGTATTAAATTGTAATGAGCGATTAATAATAAAAATTAATATATAAATAAAATTATGTCAACCATTTGCCAAAACTATGGTAAAAAGTTAAAATAAGGGTATGATAAAAGAATCAAATGCAACTAATGCCAAGCATGCCGAGGAGAGCGTAATCAGCGCTAAAGAGGAGAATGGCGATAAATTATTAGACCAAACTTTGCGGCCGAAAAAGCTGGTAGAATATATCGGGCAGGAGAAAATCAAGGATAATCTTAAAATTACCATTGCGGCGGCCAATAAAAGGAAAGAGCCGGTGGAGCATATCCTGCTTTATGGCGCGCCCGGGCTAGGAAAAACCACTTTGGCTCATGTGATCGCTAATGAATTAAATTCCCAAATCAGGGTTACTTCCGGCCCGGCTATTGAAAAAAGCGGGGACTTGGCGGCCATCCTTTCTAATTTAAGCGAAGGCGATATTTTGTTTATTGACGAAATCCACCGCTTGCATAAAACCATAGAAGAAATTTTATATCCGGCCATGGAAGATTATGCCCTGGATATTATAATCGGCAAAGGCCCTTCCGCCCGGACATTGCGGATTGATTTGTCGCGCTTTACCATTATCGGCGCTACCACTAAAGCCAGCTTGCTTTCGGCTCCGCTCCGCGATCGCTTCGGCCTCACTTATCATTTGAATTATTACGAGAATGAAGATATTGAAAATATTATCAGGCGCAGCGCCAAGATTTTAGAAGTAAAAATAAAAGATGATTCCATTAAGGAAATCGCCGGCCGTTCCCGCCGGACGCCGCGGGTGGCCAACCGCCTTTTAAAGCGGGTGCGCGACTATTGCCAGGTGAAAGGAGACGGCCGGGTGGAAAAAGATTTATGCGCGGCGGCATTTACCATGCTGGAGGTAGATAATCTGGGGCTGGACTGGATTGACCGGAAAATTTTGGAAATTATAATTGATAAATATAACGGCGGTCCGGTGGGCTTAAATACTATCGCGGCCACCACCGGCGAGGACATGGCCACCGTGGAAGAAGTGTATGAGCCGTATTTAATGCGCCTGGGATTTTTGGACCGCAGTCCCCGCGGGCGGATTGTCACTGATATCGCCTACAAGCATCTTAAAAAGAAAAAGTCCGGGCAGAACAAGCTTGTTTAATTTTTAAATTAGAAAATTTAAATTTATTTAAAAATTAAAAAATATAAAATTAAAAATTTTAAAAAATATGGCATTTCCATTATCAATATTATTAATCCCTTATTTAATATTTTTATTGTTGTGGATTTTTTTTAGTTTTGTCGGCATTTTTCATTTATTAAATTTCGGGTTTAAAAATTTGGTTACATTAATGGCAATTTTTATTTATGTTGGCGTCGCTTTATTTATACTTATAATTTCCATAAACTATATCAATCAGATTGATTGGAGTTTTAAAATAGGCTTGCTAAATGATATTATTAACCAGAAATTAATTTTTAATTAAAATTTATCGCCAAATGCTCATTTTGAAGAAGGCATTCAGCGTTAGTTCTAAAAAATATGCTATCTTTATACAGATTGCCAAATTCTCTGCCAGATGAAAAAATTATAAAAGTAATCAGGCGCGATTTGTTCATATTAATTAAAAAAGTGGACATATTAATACTATTAGTTTTATTGCCATTATTTTTCTTTTATGCAATAACTTTAAATTTGCCCGATTTGTTAACCGGCAATATTTCTTTGCCAATAATAATACTAATAATCAGCGCTTATTTTCTTTTTTTATGGCTGTTTTTCCTTTTTTCATTTATTGATTATTATTTGGATTTTTGGATAGTTACCAATGAGCGTATTATAGATGTGCAGCAAAACGGATTTTTTTCCAGAATTATATCCGAGCAGAAGCTTGATAAAATACAGGATGTTACCAGCGAAGTTCATGGCATGATGGCTACTTTATTTCATTTCGGCAATGTCCAAGTCCAGACTGCCGGCGCAAAGCAAAAATTTAATTTTGAGGATGTTCCTTATCCTAATAATGTCAGGGATTTATTGATTAAATTATCAAATAATAAAAAGCCAACTTAAGAGATATATATGAAGCTAAGCGATTTTGATTATTATTTGCCGAAAAATTTAATAGCCCAAGAGCCGATAAAACCGCGAGATCATTCGCGGCTTTTGGTATTGGACAAAATTAGCGGCCGAATCAAGCATAAGCATTTTTTTGATTTAGTTGATTATTTGCGGGCCGGAGATGTATTGGTTTTAAATAACGCTAAAGTATTTCCGGCGCGTTTAATCGGTAAGAAAGAGGGAACGGGCGGAAAGATGGAAATTTTATTGTTAAGGAAAATAATCCCCCCATCCCCTCGCCTCGCTTTAGCTCCGGCGAAGCGGGCCTTTGTCAAGGGGGCTAAGGAAGAGGTTTGGCAATGTTTAATCGGCGGACGGGGAGCTAAAGAAAAATTGGAAATAAAATTTTTTAGAGGATTAAAGTGTAAAATAACAAAAAATAACCATAATGGAACATGGCAAATTAATTTTAATAGAAAAGGAAAAAAATTATTGGAATTAATTAATAAGATCGGCCAAACGCCTCTGCCGCCTTACATAAAGAGAAATAAATTATTAAGGCGAGATTCTTCATCCCGAGTACCCAGGATTCAGAATGACGTAATGGATTATCAGACGATTTACGCTGATGATAAAAAAATCGGCTCGGCGGCCGCGCCAACCGCTGGCTTTCATTTTACTTGCGAACTGCTGGAAAGAATAAAGAATAAAGGCGCGCGCATTGAATTTATTACTTTGTTTGTCGGCTTAGGCACGTTCGCGCCGGTCAAGATTGAAGATATCGCCAAGCACAAGATGCATGCCGAATTAGTAGAAATTAAAAAGGAAGCCGCTCGGCGCATTATCAAAGCTAAAAAAGAAAAGAGAAGAATAATCGCTGTGGGCACTACCAGCGCGCGGGCGCTGGAAAGCGTTCTGGGGAGCAATGCTTCCCAGTCGGAAACCTTGCTTCCCAGAATGAAAAATTATAAAAAATGGACGAATATTTTTATCTATCCGCCGTATAAATTCAAGGTGGTTGACGCCATGATTACTAATTTTCATCTGCCCCAATCCACTCTGCTGATGCTCGTGGGCGCGTTCGCGGGCAAAAAGAACATAGACAAAGCTTATCAGCAAGCCATAAAGAAAAAATACCGTTTTTACAGCTATGGCGACGCTATGTTTGTTTATTAACAAGATATATCCAAACTAAAATATTTTTTTGGAGAAATAATAAAATAATGTTATAATAATATTAGAGAATTATTTTTATAAACCTTTTGCCCCCACACCTTGAATGCCCTGCGCTCTTGGCGCAGGGGTTGTCGCTTGCCCCCACACCCAAATCTTTGGTGCGGGGGTATAAAACGCTCTGTGGTCAAGGCGTGGGGGTTCAGAAAAGGATATTTTTTGTATATATGCCATTTAAGCCAATAATAAAAATTAGTAAGTTGAACGTGATTTATTTTTTAGGCAGAAGCAATGAAATTAGGGCGCTTACTGATATTAATTTTGATATTTTTTCAGGAGAATTTATAATATTTTTCGGGCCGTCGGGTTGCGGCAAATCAACTTTGCTTTATTCCATTGCCGGATTGGAAAAAAATATTAAAGGAGATATAATTGTCGATGAAAAAAATTTAAGCGATTTTTCCCCCGATAAATTAGAAGAATACCATCAAAAAAAGGTGGGAATGATTTTTCAGTCTTATTATTTGATTAATTCTTTAAATGTCTTGGAAAATATCGTGCTCCCGCAAATTGCCCTAGGGATAAGCAAGAAAAAAAGAACGAAACGAGCCTTTGAATTATTAGAATATTTCCGGGTAAAAGATCAAGCCGATAAATTGCCATCGGAACTTTCCGGCGGACAACAGCAAAGAATAGCCATTTGCCGGGCGTTAGTGAATGATCCTGATATATTATTAGCCGATGAGCCGGTAGGAAACTTAGATTCTAAATCCGCCGAAGATGTTATGGAATTATTAAAGGAATTAAACAAGAAATTTAAAAAAACTATTATTTTAGTAACCCATAATCCAGCTCATTTGAATTTTGCCCATAGAGTTTTTTACATGAAAGACGGCAAGGTTATAGAAGGCAAAACAAATAAAGCCATTAATTTGGAAGCGATGTCAGAGGGCGGAATGGCTATCGGGCCGTCAGTTGCAAAAGATATGGAATTATTAGCCAGAACTTATTCCAGCCTTACCTCAAGCAATATCGGTAATCTGCTTTTGCCGTTTAAAGCTAAACAAATTGTATCCGAGGTTTTAGTGAATATGACTTCAGAAGAGCTGGGTAAAATTGAAAAAAGAGTAGAAAGCTTGATTATGGCCGGAATATATGATGAAAAAGCGACTTATGAATATTTTGACAGTTCATTGGAAAAAGGCGGATTGGGGATGGATAGCCGGACGGCAAAAAAATTAGCGGAAAAAATTGTGGGAATTGTTAAAGAAATAAAAAAATTAGAAGAGGAAGAAAATAAAATAAAACAAAGCGAGACGGCGGATATGGGCGAGGAAATTATGGAAGTCAGGCATTATTTATTTAAAAGTTTTAATATTAATATTAATAATTTTTCCGCCTTAGAAACAATTAATAAGGCGATTAAAGATAGAATGCTGAATAATATTGATAAGGATGTTTTTCAGAAAAAAATTAATTTATCCGTCAGAAACGGGGGAGCGGGGATAGATGAAAGAACTGCCCGTAAATTAGCCAAAAGATTAGAGTTATTAATATTGGGAAAATATAAGTAATCATATTATGAAAATTATAGATACTTTATCTCTATCTACCAGAATGTTTAAGATTAGGCCGTTAAGAACGCTCTTGACCATTTTAGGCGTGAGCGTCGGCATCGGCACGGTTTTATTTTTAGTTTCCTTAGGCTACGGGTTGCAGAATGTTATATTAAGTAAAATCGCTACCACTGATTCGCTTTTAACTCTGGATGTTATTTCGGATGAATCCGGATTAATAAAGATTAATAAGGAAAGCATAGATAGAATTTCCAAGTTGCAAGACATTGAAGACATAAGTTCAATTATAAGCTTGCCGGCGCAAATATCCATGGGTGAATTTACAGGCGATGGAGCGGTTAAGGCGGTTGATCCTTCATATTTTCGTTTAGGAGGAATTAATACCGATTATGGAAATAATTTTAGATCAGATGAAAATTATGAAGCGGTTATTTCCACTGCTAATGCCATGCTTTTTAATATGACGCCAAAAGAAATTATCGGCCAAGAATTGGTTTTAACTATTTTTTTGCCGAAAATAAATGAAAAGGGCAATGAAATTATAAAATCGGTTAAAAGAGAGCAAAAATATAAGATTGTGGGGGTGATTGAAGATGAAAATATGAGCTATGTTTATATACCCCTGGGCACGATTGGTGATTTAAATATAGATAACTATGATCAATTAAAGGTTAAAGTAACGAATAATGAAGCTATCAAAGGAGTTAGAAATGAAATCATTAAGGAAGGATTTTTAGTGGCGTCGCTGTCAGATACTATTGACCAAGCCAATAAAATATTTAAAATAATACAGATAGTTCTAGCCCTTTTTGGTTTAGTGGCTTTATTAGTTTCAGCGATTGGCATGTTTAATACTATGACCATAGCTCTGCTGGAAAAGATAAATGAAATCGGCATTATGCGCTCGATTGGCGTTACTCGCGGAGATATAAGCAAATTATTTTTATTTGAATCTATAATTATGGGTTTCTTGGGCGGAGTGGGCGGAGTGATAATCGGTTATTTGGCAGGTAAAATTACCAATACCGGCCTTAATATTCTGGCTAGAAATTTTGGCGGACAGCCATTGGACATATTTTACAATCCCCTTTGGTTTATTGCGGTAATTATGGTATTTTCTACCTTAATCGGCTTATTAACGGGGGTATATCCATCAATTAAAGCCGCCAGGCTAAATCCCTTAGAAGCGTTGCGCTATAAATAGTTATAAATTAAAAATGCAAAATGAAAAAATAAATATTATTTTATAATATTTTCTTGACCATTTAATAATATAAATATATACTAGAAACAGGGGAAATAATTAATTATTAATTAATAAAAAAATTTTATAAAATTAAAATAAATTATTAATATTAAATCAAGGGTATTCCTTGCAAGGAAGAGTTTGAGAAACCATTGGTTTTTCAAAATAATTAACTACCTTGAGGATACCTCGCAACTCTGTTGCGGGGTAATTCATTAAATAATAATTTTGCATTTTGATTTTAGATTTTTAAATTTTTAATATGTCAGTACCAGCCAAAAGAAAATCTTCCAGCCGGGCAAGAAAAGGAAGATCGCATCTAGCTTTAAAAAAAATAAATTTAAACCGATGCCCTAAATGCGCCAAAACCGTGCTTCCTCATCGGGCATGCGGTTTTTGCGGCACCTATAAAGGCAAAGAAGTAATAAAATCAAAAAGCATAAAAACAAAGAAACAAGAAAACAAGAAAACATAAATTGTTTTTTGTTTTATTATTTTATTGAATTTATGTCCAATCGTCATCTCGCGCGCACCTTAGCCATGCAAACATTATTTATGTGGGATTTTAATGGCCAGCAAAAAAATAATTTATTAGATATTATTAATAAAGTATTTAAATGTTTTGCTCCCGATTTTAATGATGAAGGATTTGTTAAGAAATTAATCAAAGGCGTAACAAAAAATTTATCTAAAATTGATAAGTATATTATTAAATACGCCACCGAATGGCCTTTGGAACAAATTACCACCGTGGATAGAAATATTCTACGCATTGGCGTCTATGAATTAATATTTGATGAAGGCATTCCAGCCAAAGTCGCCATTAATGAAGCTATTGAAATTGCTAAAACTTTTGGCGGGGCTTCATCCGGAAAATTTGTTAACGGGGTGCTGGGGGCGATCTATAAGGATGTGGGGGAAAAAGAAGAAAAAATAAACTAATTTATATAATAATATTGTTATGTCGTTATAGGGTTAAATTATTTAGTAATTTGACAATATAACAATTTGACAATTAATAAAAATGACCAAAAGCGAAGATAAAATTTTTATTGGAAAAGACATTTCAAAATTAGAAGAAATTATTAAAATAAAATATAAAAACAAAAATCTTTTAAGGCAAGCCATGGTTCACCGTTCATATTTAAACGAGCATCCGAGTTTTAGGACTTCCCACAACGAGAGGTTGGAATTTTTAGGGGATGCGGTTTTAGAAATCGTGGTAACAGAATATTTATTTTATAATTTTCCCGATCGAGACGAAGGTCAGCTGACGAATTGGCGCGCTAGCCTGGTCAACTCTAAAATGCTAGCCACGGTTGCCAATGAAATCGGCTTAGAAGAATTTCTTTATTTATCAAAAGGAGAATCTAAGGACAAGAAATCAAAAGCCAGGCAGTATATATTGGCCAATACGGTTGAAGCGTTAATCGGATCCCTCTATTTGGACCAGGGCATGCGGCCAGCCAAAAAAATAATAAAAAAATATATTTTATCAAAACTGGATTATATATTGAAACATGAGCTTTATTTGGACCCAAAATCAAAATTTCAGGAAAAAGCTCAAGAAAAAACAGGCATTACTCCTCATTATAAAGTATTAAATGAGTCTGGTCCGGACCATATAAAAGTTTTTGAAGTTGGTTTATTTTTAGGCAAAGAACAAATCAGCCAAGGCCGGGGCTCGTCAAAGCAAGAAGCGCAAGTTGATGCCGCTATAGAAGGATTGAAAAAAAATAAATGGTAAACCCCCACACCAAAGATTTGGGTGCGGGGGTAAAATAAAACTTTAATTTTTAAATATGAATTTAAAAGAAATATTTAATTATGCCGTGGCTAATGAAGCTTCTGATATTCATTTATTGGCCGGTTTGCCGCCTACCATAAGGATTGATGGTAAATTAATCAATGTTAATAAAAAGGCGATAACCAAGAATGATTTAGAGCAAAATGTTTTTTCCATGTTGACCAATGACCAAAGAAAGATTTTTATTTCCACCAAGGAGCTTGATTTCAGCTATGAAGTTAATAATTTCAGATTCAGGGTTAATTTGCATTATGAAAAAAATAATGTGGGCTTGGCGGCCAGAATTATAAAAAAACAAGTGCCGACTATGGAAGAGATTGGCATGCCTAAAATAATTTATGATTTAATAAATTTACAGCAAGGTTTAATTTTGGTAACCGGTCCAACCGGCTGCGGCAAATCAACTTCCCTAGCCGCTATGATTGATAGTATCAATACCAATAAAAACTGCAACATCATTACTCTTGAAGATCCGATTGAATATTTATTTAAGCCTAAAAATAGCATTATTTCCCAGCGGCAATTAGGTAGCGATATGTTATCATTTTCCAATGGATTAAAGCATGTTTTAAGGCAGGATCCGGACGTTATTATGGTGGGTGAAATGCGGGATTTGGAGACTATTGCCATTACTATTACCTTAGCCGAGACTGGCCATTTGGTGCTGGCCACTCTTCACACCTATAGCGCCGCTCAGACAGTTGATCGCATTATTGATATTTTTCCTCCATATCAACAGGGCCAAATCCGCGTGCAATTATCCATGACTTTAGCTGGCGTAATATCTCAGCGTTTGTTGCCTAAAAATAAAGGGGGTAGAGTAGCGGCGCGTGAAGTATTAATTAATAACGCGGCGGTAGCGAATTTAATCAGAGAAAATAAAATTTCTCAGATAAAAACCGTGATTGAAACCAGCACTAAGGATGGGATGATAAGTTTGGATCAGGATATAAAAGAGCTTTATAAAAATGGTTTAATCAGCCGAGATGTGGCCCAAAGCCAAATGGTAAATCCTCAATTACTAAATAAATTTGGGCTAATATAGCGGGCAAAATAAGATTTTTATTTCACTCTTGACAGTATTTTAAAATAATGTATAATATTTTATATTAAGTATAAATGTTAACTATTAAAAGAATAATATGATAAAACAATTGCTTTCTATTAATAAATATAAAAGCGGTTAAATACTGTCATTTTTTTATAAGTATTTTTAAATCGCTTTAGGAAGCGATTTTTTGTTTGAATTTTTAATTAGGAATTTGTAAAAATAATTTGCAGATTTCTAATAGATAGATTCAAAATAATAATTAATTGCACTTTAACAATTGAATATAATGAGCATCAAAAATCAAATAATTTATACCTTATATGGAAATAAGGAAATAATCAAATACACTTTTGAAATCAAAAGTGTGGGAAAATTTCATTAAGGGTATATGGTGGATGCCTCGACATAAAGAGACGATGAAGGACGTAGCAGCCTGCGATAAGCCTCGGTTAGGTGGCAAGCAACCTTTGATCCGTGGATTTCCGAATGGGGAAACCTATCCCGTTGCAGACGGGATGTCCCTCCTTCGCTTTTTGCTTCGCAAAAAGCTTCGGCGGGCAAGCCCTCTAAAATATTAGAAGGCACATAATTGTCCAACGAAAAAAATTTTGAGAGATAAAAAGCGGAGGAGGAGACGATTACCCGGCGAACTGAAACATCTTAGTAGCCGGAGGAAAAGAAAACAAACCGCGCTCAGCGCGGACATTCCCTGAGTAGTGGCGAGCGAAAAGGGAAAAGCCCAAACCTTATAAACTATGCTCGACTAAATTTTTTTAAATTTGGGCGAGCTGAAGGTTCTAGGACCATATGTTTATAAGGTGTCGCAAGATAGTTGCGTTTGCTTCCTAGAAAAAGCAAGGTAGAAAAATCTATAACTTCCTTAGTTGAAGCGAGCTGGAAAGCTCCGCCAGAGAAGGTGAAAGCCCTGTAAGGCAAAAAGGGTTATTAATCTACGGCAGCATATCTTAAGTACTGCGGGACTCGAGAAATCCCGTACGAATTGGGGTCGACTATGACCCAAGGCTAAATACTCTTTATGATCAATAGTGAACAAGTACCGTGAGGGAAAGGTGAAAAGCATCCCGGTGAGGGAGGTGAAATAGTACCTGAAACCATATACTTACAAGGAATCAGAGCCGTGCATAGCACGGAATTTCTAATTTCTAATTTCTAATTTCTAAAAAATTTTCAATGACTCAATTTCTAAACATAATAAAGTTTAAAAATTGAAAAATTAAGATTTGTTTTAAAATTAAAAATTGAAAATTGGGATTTCCGCGCTGTGCGCGGTAATGGTGTGCCTATTGAAGAATGAGCCAACGAGTTTATGTTTGTGGCTTGACTAACCCCGCCCTAGTTTGCTGATTAATAAAATAATCAAGCAGAAAAAATGGGCAAACTGGAGCGGGGGCAGTCGCAGTGAAAGCGAGGGTTAATAGCCCGTTCCTTCACTAAAGTTTCGGAACGTAAATTAATTTTTTTAGTAGACGTTTGTGATAGACCGCAAGGTTTACCACCCGAAGCTTTAGCGTAGGGTGGTCGCAAATATAAGACCCGAAGCCGGGTGATCTAGCCATAGCCAGGTTGAATGGAGCAGAAATGCTTCAGGAGGACCGAACCCACTAGCCGTGCAACACTAGGGGATGAGCTGTGGTTAGGGGAGAAATTCCAATCGAACTCGGCAATAGCTGGTTCTCCTCGAAATAGCTTTAGGGCTAGCTTCAGATGCTGACTGTGGGGGGTAGAGCACTGGATGAGAATGGGCCGCAAGGTACTTATCTCAACCAAACTCCGAATACCCGCGGGTGTAATCTGAAAGTCAGACTATGGGCGCTAAGGTTCATCAGTCAAAAGGGAAACAGCCCAGATCACAATCTAAGGTCCCAAAATATATGCTAAGTGTGAAAGGTGGTGTCGCGACCGCGACAACTAGGAGGTTGGCTTAGAAGCAGCCATCCTTTAAAGAAAGCGTAATAGCTCACTAGTCAAGTTGTTTCGCGCCGAAAATGTATCGGGGCTAAAGCATATTACCGAAGATGTGAGTCGTGCATAGCACTGAATTTCCAATTTCTAATTTCTAATTTCTAAAAAATTTTCAATGATTCAATTTCTAAACATAATAAAGTTTAAAAATTGAAAAATTAAGATTTGTTTTAAAATTAAAAATTGAAAATTGGGGTTTCCGCGCTGTGCGCGGCGGTAGAGGAGCATTCTGTCCAGCATTGAAGCTGCTTTGCGAGAAGTAGTGGAGCGGACAGAAGAGAGAATGTTGGCATGAGTAGCAAAAAGGCAGGTTAAAACCCTGCCCACCGTAAATCTAAGGTTTCCTGGGCAACGCAAATCGACCCAGGGTTAGTCGGTCCTAAGATGAGTCCCGTGTAGTGCGGGGGTAGTCGATGGATGAGCTGGTTAATATTCCAGCGCTACTGTAGTTTTTCCTCCTACGCTCTTTGCTTCACAAAGAGCTTCGGAGGACGAGTTCTGAAATACTAATGTATTTTCTGATCTCGCCCTCCGTAGCTCCGAATGGAGTGAGGTGCGTAGGAGGGTTCCAATGGGGAGACGCAATTTTAAAGTTTGAGCGTGTTCATGGTATACGCGTTAATTACTCCAAGGGATGATCCAGGCAAATCCGGATCGCTAATTTCAAGGAGTTGTTAAAAGATGAAGCTTTTGTGGAATCGATTCAAATGGAAAGATTGCTTAAAAAAACCTCTAGGGTTAAGACTATAGTATCCGTACCGTAAACCGACACAGGTAGATGAGGCGAGTAGCCTCAGGTGTACAAGAGAACTTTCGTTAAGGAACTCGGCAAACAAGCGGCCGTAATTTAGAGATAAGGCCTGCCCGTAGCAATACGGGCCGCAGCTAAAGAGTCCAAGTGACTGTTTATCAAAAACATAGCTCCCTGCTAACTCGTAAGAGGATGTATAGGGGGTGATGCCTGGCCAGTGTCTGTACGTTAAGGGGAGGGGTTAATCCCGTTCGCGGGGTGAAGCTTCAAACTAAAGCGCAGATGAACGCCGGCCGTAACTATAACGGTCCTAAGGTAGCGAAATTCCTTGTCGGGTAAGTTCCGACCTGCACGAATGGTACAACAACTTGGACGCTGTCTCAACGAAGGACTTGGCGAAATTGCAAGACGAGTAAAGATGCTCGTTAATCATAGTTGGACGAAAAGACCCCGTGAAGCTTTACTATAGCTTGATATTGAATTAGAGGCATGCATGTTCAGCATAGGTGGGACCCCGGTTTACCGGGGGCCAGTGAGATACCACCCTTGCGTATTTTTAATTCTAACCCTAGACCGTTATCCGGTCAGGGGACAGTATCTGGTGGGTAGTTTGTCTGGGGCGGATGCCTCCCAAAAAGTAACGGAGGCGTTTACCAAGGTTGGCTATCCCGGAATGGAAACCCGGGAGATAGTGCAAAGGCATAAGCCAGCTTTACTGCGAGACCTACAAGTCGAGCAGTTGCGAAAGCAGAACTTAGTGATCCGACCGTTCAATATAGGACGGCGGAAGCTCATCGGATAAAAGCTACTCCGGGGATAACAGGCTAGTCAGGTCCAAGAGTTCACATCGACGACCTGGTTCGGCACCTTAATTTATATCGGGGTGCCATCTCGAGCAATCGAGTAAATAAATTTGGCTTATAACGGTGGACTCCATAATTTAATTGGCCTTATAATAAGATTATGGACAATACCGTGGGAAGTCTATATATTTTAGATTTCAGATTAACGATTCTAAAATATTAATGACCCCCTAGAGACTAATCCCGAAAGGGAGAAATAGAAGGTACCTGATAATCAGGGAATTAAACTTCTATTATACGCCAACTCCGTTTATTAATAAAAACGGATGAAGATATAGTCCAATCCCATTAGTAATAATGGAAAGTAAACTGTAATTATACAGTTGAATCGACAGCGATGTCGGCTCATCGCATCCTGGGGGTGGAGAAGCTCCCAAGGGTTGGGCTGTTCGCCCATTAAAGCGGTACGTGAGCTGGGTTCAGACCGTCGTAAGACAGGTCGGTCTCCTATCCACTATGATCGCGGAAACTTGAGAAGGCCCTTCCCTAGTACGAGAGGACCGGGAAGGACGAAGCTCTAGTGTACCAGCTGTCCCACCAGGGGCATCGCTGGGTAGCTACCTTCGGTTAGGATAAACGCTGAAAGCATCTAAGCGTGAAGCCGTCTTCAAGATTAGGTTTCATAGGTTCGTGAGAGACTATCACGTTGATAGGCTCTAGGTGTAAGGCGCGTAAGCGCTTTAGCCGAGGAGTACTAATAAACCGTTTAATTTTCCCACATTTTTGATTTTAAAGTCGCTAATTTATGCTAATATAAAGCGAATATAGTAAATAAATTAAATTACTATACAATGCGAATTATTTAAGTATCCTTATCGCCCACTTAATAAATGCCAGCTTCGCCCGGAGCCCGCCTTGCTCGCAACGCGAGGCAGGCGAAAGCGAGGCGAGGGGTTTTAGGAGGATTTATAAAAAAAGCGCTATTGTTCTGGTGGTTCAAGCGAGGGGGTCACACCTGATCCCATCCCGAACTCAGAAGTTAAGCCCTTCTGCACCGATGATACTTGGGTATTAAGCCCTGGGAAAGTAGGTCACCGCCAGAACAATGGCGTTTTTTTGTTTGGTCAAACCGCTATAATACGGCGGTTTTTTGTTTGACAAAAAAATAAAAAATTGTTAAAATGTAAACATATACTTTACAACATTTATTATCTTAATATATAGCTAATGTTAAGTAAATAATTTATATTTAATTATAGTATATTATTTAATTGTATAGTTATAGTTGACGATATTAATAAATAATATTATAATTAATCATTAAACAAATGAAAAAGAAAATTATAGCCGATAAGCTGAAAAAGGCTCTTTTACAACTTAATTTGACTGAAAAAGAAATTATGAGCTATATAACGCTTTTGGAAATAGGCAGCGCTTCCGTACAGGATATCGCCAGATATGCGGGCATGAACCGGGTGACTGTTTATGCCGCCATTGATGAATTAAAGCAAAAAGCGCTGGTAGCGGAAAGCAAGAAGAGGAAAAGAAGCTTGTTTATCGCTGAACGGCCGGAAGGATTAAGAGAAATAATAGCCAGGAGAAAAGAACTGGTGAATAAAGAAGCCAAGGCATTTGATAGTTTTATTCTGCCGACCCTTAAAGCCATTGATGTCAATCAAGAAAATAAACCGCAAATAAAATTTTTTGAAGGTTTGAAAGGAATATACAAAATATATGACGACTATATATTAAACAGCCGCCAGTCAATCGGCTGCGGATCATATGATTCGGTTATGAAAGTATCCAATTGGGAGGCGGAGAAAAAATATATTGAAGTAATGAAAGAAAAAAATATTTTTTATCGGGGCATTTTGGAAGACACACCCATAAACCGAAAATTTAACGCAATAGCGAAAGGAGTGATGCACAATAAGTTCTTGCCGGAGGGGCAAAAGGTTTCGGCTGATATATTGGTTTTTGGAAATATGGTCGCTTTAATATCATACGAGAAGAAAACAGCGACTCTGATTGAAGACCAATCAATCGCCGCCAGTATAAAATTTTATCTTGAATTTATGTGGGAGAGATTGTAAATGCCTTATTATAGGAGGATGATATGAAAAATTTTAGAAAGTTTTTGCTTAAGTTGATGGATTTAGTGGAAAAAACCGCATTACCAGCAAAAAATACGGTTATACTGCGGAAAGATTATCAGGAACAGTTACGGGAGAAAAATGACAAGGTATATACATCAGAGGAGTTGTTAGAGCTTACTATTCTTACTTTACAAGCAGAGAGAGCTAATTATCGTTTTAAGATGCTATTGAGAGTCCTTTTTATTCTTGGCGAATCATGCACTAAAAAAGAAATCTATGAACTTAAGGCATTAACCAGAGCGACTCAGCGCCATCTCTTTAAAATAGATAATAGTTATAAAGGATCTAAAGTAATTAAGCTTTTAAAACAACTTGAGGAAGAATTTGCACAAATTGGCGATAATATTAATAAAAGGAGGAAGTAAAATGGAAGAAAATAAAATGGAAGAAAGATATTCTTATAACTGCCCGCGAGGATTAATGGATGGTTATTCCATAATTCATTTAGACAGCATATGTACCTGGGGAAAGTGCTTTCTGGGCTATGGCGGTTGTTTTGATCGCCGACCACGGTTCGGAGAATGTCAGCTTTGGGATATTACTAAGATAATACAGGCGGTAAAAGAAATTCTGGCCAGAAAATCTGATGCCAGAATATATTTAGAAACTCCGGACTTCTTTGATCCGCTAAAAATGACAGGGGAGGAAAGATATCAATTCCGGGAATTACTAGATGAGTTTTATGTGGAGCCGCTTAAGGTATTTTTTTGTGTACAAACCACTCCACGAAATCTTATCTACTTACTGGAAGAAGAAAAGGGCGTTCTTTCTCTTTCATTCATCCGCAAAGTCGGAATTCAGGAGATATGGCTAGGAGTGGAAAGCGCTAGCCCCGAACTGCGTGGTAAATATTCCAAGCCTCCTTTTAAAAATATTGATTTAATCAAAGCGACAAAACAACTCCAAGAGGTCGGAATTCAATGTTGCTGGTATCTGGTTGCCAGTCCAGATGATACAGAGAAAACAATCCGCCAAACAGTTGCACTGGTTAATGAAGTTAAACCTGATCGCATATTTACTTTCGACCTTTTCCACTATAAAGAGGGCGAGCGCTATGTTGATCTCCCAACTCTGCAAAAAGAAATTCATTTGATGGTTTACTATCAGCAGGTTTTGAAAACTTTGTCAGAAAAGATTGATAAAGAAGGATGGAAGTAGGTGTGTTTTGACGGAAAATTTGATTAATAAAAAAATATATAGAGGAGGGGGAAATGATTAAAAAAACATTATGGCGATTGGCGCATGATTATATTGATTATCTAAGAAAAATTTTTGATGAAAAAGGTCCGTTGGCAATCGCCAAGAAGATTCGCCGGGCGAAAGACGACGAAGAAGGGAGAAACTATTTTCTGAAGTATCAAAACGATATTTCATGTTCCCGCATGGAATTTTATAGCGTGGAGAACTTAATTGACTTGGCTATTGAATTTCAAAAAAGAATGGATATGATTGGAATCAGTTATTTACGCCCCTCTGGGTTGATTGGAGATGCATAAAAAAAGCTGAAAAAAAGCGTAAAATAACTCATAAGCAATAATTAAATCATTTTATACTCAGTCGGCATAAAAATTTAATAACTTGCATCTTTTTAGTTTAGACTATATAATTAAAGTGTAATTATTAAGGAGAAATTTATGGTAAAAAGTAATATTGAAAATTTTGCTGGCAAAGAGAATAAAGACGAAAAGTTTGATATTAAAAAGGAGTCTGGAATCAGAAGAGCGAATAAGTTAATTGAAAACATGCCAGATCAGTTTGCTGTGAATTATAGGAATCTGTTAAAGGAATTTAGTGAAGGAAAAAAGACTGAGGAGCAAATTGTTGAAGAGTTTAGAAAACAAAATGGAATAACTTGTTACAACATCAATTTGCATTTAGGGAAAGAAGAAGTGGATCGTCTGGATAACAAAGAGTAAAGAGTGATATTAATTTCAAGTAATAGTTCATATAAATTAACACCCAGCTGGCATCAAATGTTGGCTGGGTTTTTTATTTTATCTTTCTTGTTGCCAAAAAATATTTAGAGTGATAATATATTAGTATAATTAATTACATGTAATTTTCTAATATTACATGTTTTATTATAAATAATTTATGTGCGGGATAGTCGGCTATATTGGCAAAAATAATGCCTTACCCATATTGATAGACGGCATTAAAAGATTGGAATACAGGGGATATGATTCTGCCGGCATTGCTTTATATTTGGGAAATAAGATTGAGTCCGTAAAAGCGGTTGGGAGAATAAAAGAGTTGGAATCTTGTTTGCAGACCCTCGGGGTCTGCGAGCGCGCAGACCCCGAGGGTCTGCTTGGCGGTTTAGGGATTGCCCATACGCGCTGGGCGACTCATGGCGCGCCGACCGAGGCCAATGCCCATCCGCACACGGATTGCCAAGGAAAAATTTGGCTTGTCCATAATGGTATTATTGAAAATTATATTCAATTAAAAGAGCATTTAATATCCAAAGGGCATAAATTCAAATCAGATACGGACACGGAAGTGATCGCGCATTTATTTGAAGATTTATATGAAGGCGATTTATTGGCCACTTTGCAAAAAACCCTTAGTTTAATAAAAGGAGCATATGGTTTGGTATTAATCCATAGCGATCACCCGCATAAAATGCTGGCGGCTAAGATGGGCAGTCCTTTAATGGTAGGGCTGGGAGATAAAGAAACTATTATTGCTTCTGACGCTTCGGCTATTATTAATAATACTAAACAGGTAATTTATCTTAATGATGGAGAGATTGCGGATATTAACCGAGAAAATTTAAAAATAATTAATTCCCAAAATGAAGTAATTGATAAAAAAGTAGAAAAGATAGAATGGGATATAGAAGCGGCGCAAAAAGGCGGGTATAATCATTTTATGTTAAAGGAAATATTTGAACAGCCCGAGACTGTAAAAAATAGCATCAGAGGCCGCTATATAATAGAAGACGGAAAAGCCAAGCTGGGAGGATTGGATAATTTTACTAACAAAATAAGAGAAATAAAAAAAATTATAATTGTGGCTTGCGGCACAGCCCGCAATGCCGGATTGGCGGGAAAATATATGATTGAAGAATACGCCGGCGTGCCTACGGAAATTGATTATGCTTCCGAATTTCGCTATCGCCAGCCGATTTTAGACAGCCAAACAGCGGTTATGGTTATAAGCCAATCAGGCGAAACAGCCGATACCTTGGCGGCTGTCCGGGAAGCCAAAGAAAAAGGAGCGCTAACTTTAGGCATAGTGAACACAGTCGGATCCACCATTGCCCGGGAAACAGATGCCGGCGTATATAATCACATTGGTCCGGAAATATCAGTGGCCTCTACCAAGGCCTTTACTTCTGAATTGGCGATATTATCTCTGCTCACTGTATTTTTAGGGCGGCAAAGAAAAATGTCTTTAATAATGGGTAAAAGGATTTTAGAAGAATTAGAAATTTTACCAAAAAAAATTGCCAAAATTTTAGCGGCTGATAAAAAAATTAAAGCCATAGCTAAAAAATACAAAAATGCGAAAAATTTTGCATTTTTAGGAAGAAAATATAATAGCTCAATAGCTTTTGAAGGCGCTTTAAAATTAAAAGAAATATCATATATTCATGCGGAAGGTTTTGTTTCCGGAGAATTAAAGCACGGCCCGATTGCCTTAATAGATAAAAATATGCCCAGTATTTTTATCGCGCCCAAAGACAGCGTTTATGAAAAGAATATGAGCAACATAGAAGAGGTAAGGGCCAGGTGCGGAAAAATTATCGCTATCGCGACCGCCGGAGATAAAGCCATTAAAAAAATATCAGATGAGGTAATTTATATTCCTAAAACTTTGGAAATGTTAACTCCTATTTTGGCGACAATCCCTTTGCAATTATTTGCCTACTATGTGGCGGTATTAAAGGGTCTGGACGTAGACAAGCCAAGAAATTTGGCGAAGAGCGTGACGGTGGAATAAAAATAAAAATTATTTTTATTTATTTTTTATTATCAATAATTTAATCAAAGTATTCCTCGGAGCTCTGCTCCGGGGTATTCCTTGCAAGGAAGAGTTTGAGA
>PETS01000001.1:24656-25236 GCA_002781265.1 Candidatus Falkowbacteria bacterium CG02_land_8_20_14_3_00_36_14
ATTCATTTAAAACTTTATGCAAAATATTAAAATAATTCAAGAAAAATTAACTGCCAAAGGAATTAAATTAGTTATTAAGGAAAAGAAAAAAGAAATCGGTAGGGTTTATTTGTATTTTTTAAATAACGATTTGCATAAAAAGCCGTTTTGTTATTTTGAAGATTTATTTGTGGCGAAAAATTTTAGAAGAAAAGGCGTCGGGACGAGGTTGGTGCGCGAGTCCATAAAACTTGCCAAAAAGAATAAATGCTATAAGATAGTAGCCACCAGCCGGCACTTTAATGAAACCGCGCACGTTTTTTACAAGTGGCTGGGCTTTAAAAATCATGGGTTGGAGTTTAGGGTGGATTTACCCCACGCCTAAAATAATTTTATGTTTTATGTTTATGTATTAAAAAGTAAAAAAGATAAATTTTTATACACAGGTTCAACTGATGATCTAAGAAAAAGATGCTAGAAAAAGAGAAAAAAAATGAATTACCCCGGAGCAGAGCTACGAGGTATCCTCAAGGTAGTTAATTATTTTGAAAAACCAATGGTTTCTCAAACTCTTCCTTGCAAGGAATACCCCGGAGCAGAG
>PETS01000001.1:25250-28014 GCA_002781265.1 Candidatus Falkowbacteria bacterium CG02_land_8_20_14_3_00_36_14
CGAGGAATATTTTGATTTAAAATTAAGATCAAAAGCTTTTGTTTAGTTAAAAAAGAGAATAGCTTTTAGTTTAATATGAATAATTCAGGTGTAGGAGTGAAAAAAATCGTTACAATTGGCGGCGGAACCGGGCAATTCAATCTGCTTTGCGCTTTGCGCGACATTATCGGAATTAAAATTTCCGCGGTTGTTTCCATGGTTGATTCCGGCGGTTCAACCGGCCGGTTGCGCGACGAGCTGGGAGTATTGCCTCCGGGCGATATTTTAAAATGCATTTTGGCATTGTCGGCTGACCGCGAAGCGGCGAGAAAAATTTTGCAAAAAAGGTTTAATAGCAACAGCCGGTTGAGCGGCCATAGCGTCGGCAATCTTTTGCTCACTATCCTTTCCCAATACGCCGGAAATTTTCCCGAGGGCGTGAAAGCGCTGGGCGAAGCTTTAGATATTAAAGGGAATGTTCTGCCCGTCACTATTGATAAAGCGACTTTAGTCGCGGAATTAACTGACGGGAGTTTTTTATACGGCGAAACGGCTATTGACATACCTCGCGGCGGCCAGAGAGAAAGAATTAAAACCGCTTTTTTAGTTCCCCACCACAGCGACCAAGTAAAAGTTTATCCGCCGGTTCAAGACGCAATTAAAAACGCTGATTTAATAATAATCGGCCCGGGTGATTTATTTACCAGCACTATTCCAAACTTTTTAGTGCCGGGCGTTAAGGAAGCCCTTCATAATTCCTTGGCGGAAATTTTATTCGTGGTAAATATAATGACCAAGTTTGGCGAGACCGATAATTTCGGAGTTAAGGATTTTGTGGAAAGAATTGAAGAATTTATCGGCAAAAAGGTTAATAAAGTTTTGGTTAATTCCCAGAAGCCGGAAAACGAGGTTTTGGAAAAATATAAAGAGCAGAAAGCGAAATTTATTGAAGTCGATTTGGGAGCCGAGTGGGCGGGGCGAAAAATTATCGCCAAAGATCTGATTGATCTCGGGGGTGAAATTATCAGGCATAATCCGGAAAAATTAAAGGAAGCTGTTGAGGAAATTATAAACTAATTTTCTGTCATTCCCGCCTGCTTCGCCATAGCTTTAGCGAGGCGAGCTAAAGCGGGAATCCAGAAGTGAGCCGTAGAAATGTGAAAATATAACAGTAGCTCTTGAAATAATCTTTTCTCGGTCAATCCCTGGATTGCGGGTTATAGCCCGCAATGACAATTTGTATTTATGATTGTAATTTTTGACTTGGATCATACCCTGCTTAATACCATGAAATTCAAGAAAAAGTTAGCTGGAGTATTTAATATGTCCGCAAGTAAATGGAATATGGACTATAAAAAGTATTTTAAAGCTAAAAAAATAAATTATAATTCAAAAAATTATTTAAAAATATTAAAAAAAGAAGGCCGAATAGATATTAATAAAGAGCCAAAAATAAATAGCAGATTAAAAATATTATTAAATAATATTGATAAGTATTTATATTCCGGAGCGGAAGATTTATTGAAAAAATTAAAAAAAAGAGGTGATAAATTAATTTTAGCGTCTTTCGGCAATTTAGAATGGCAGAAGGAAAAAATAGGCGGATTAAAAATAAAAAAATATTTTAATAAGATTATTTTAGCAGATAAAAATAAGCATTTATTTTTAAATTTATTAAAAAAAAATAAAAAAGATATAATTATAATTAATGATAATGCTCAAGAGAGTTTTAAAATGAAAAAAGAGCTGGGGCAAGGAAAAATATATTTAGTTCACGGCCCATATTCTAATAATATAAAACATAGCTTAAAGGTTTATAGTATAAAAGATTTATTAAAAGTATTATGATAAAAATTATTATTTTAGCCGCCGGCAAAGGCAAGCGGATGAAAAGCCATTTGCCGAAAGTTTTAGCGCCGCTTAACGGCCGGCCGATGATTGAGCATTTAATAAAATCAGTAAAATGGGCCGGGGTTGATGCCAGGCCGATAATAATTGTTTCTCTAGATAATAAAAATTTAATAAAAAAATCTTTGAGAAATTTTAATTGTAGCTACGCGGTGCAAAAAGAACAGCTCGGCACCGGCCACGCCGTGTCTTCGGCTCGCCGTTTAGCCGCCGGCGCGGATAGAATTATCGTTTTATACGGAGACCATCCTTTTTTAAAAAAAGAAACAATTAGAAAAATGGCCGCTTCCGGGAAAGCGGCAATAACTTTAGCGACAGTTAAAGTAAACAATTTTAAAAGTTGGCGGAAGAATTTTTTACATTGGGGTAGGATTATAAGGAAGCGCGGAAAAATAACAGCCATAGTGGAGTTTAAGGATGCGTCAGACAAAGAGAAAAGCAAAAAAGAACTGAACCCGGCCCTTTATTCTTTTGACGCCGGCTGGCTCTGGCATAATTTAAAAAAACTGCAAAATAATAATGCTCAAGGCGAATATTATTTAACTGATTTAATCAAGTTAGCTTTCGCCGAAGGGTTAAAAATTGACTCTTTTATAATAGATCCGCGCGAAGCCATGGGGATTAACAGCAAGGAAGAATTGGAAATTGCGGAGAAATTGATGAAATAAATCCCCCTCTCCTTGCGAAGGAGACCCGCCTGCTCGCCTCGCTTCGCGGGCGAAGCGGGCCGGACAGGTAGGGGCTGGGGCGAGGTTTTGGGGAATTTTATGCAAAAGATGAGATACATAGGTAACACCCATAATTTGCCCGGAACGGGCAAAAGTAGTAGAATTGGGGGTTAAATAATTTAATTTTTTTCTTGGACGGTTGTTTAATC
>PETS01000138.1 GCA_002781265.1 Candidatus Falkowbacteria bacterium CG02_land_8_20_14_3_00_36_14
AAAAATTAAATTATTTAACTCCCAATGAAGTAATTGCTAAATATATTGAAAGTGGTGCAGTTAAACCTTGAATTTACCTATTAAATTAATATTTGTTTAATATTAGTAAAAAAATATAAAAATAATAATTTTAAAGAAATAATTTAAAGAGAGTAAAAATTAATAATTTAAGCATATGTAAGAATTATTTAATTTAAGTTTTTTAATGGTGCCTCGGGTGAAAATCCCTGCCTGCTCGCCTCGTAAAGCTATGGCGAAGCGGGCCGGCAGGCAGGGAACTCTCATGGTGTTGCCACCACACGAGTTTGAGTTTTTTTAACTTTTATTTATATTAACCGTATTGATAAACTCTTCTGTTTTTATAGATATTCTTATAGTGTACTTCATTTTTTGATTTTTAGATTCTTTAATTCTTTGAATATTAGATTTGAATCCAATTTTTGATATCATTTCCATCACATCACTAGCTATATTGGGGATAATTGTTACAAAGTTTACCATTTTATATTTTTTGTCAAGATATACTGAGCCATCAGTTTCAATTAATCCTTTCAAACAAGATAAAATATATGTATTATCATTTTTAATCCATTTAGGAATGGTAATATTTTGTTTAAATTTCGATCCCTTAGCGGTCTTCCATCCAAGTAGCTTTTCCCATTTATTAGAATAACAACTTATATCTATACACCCATCTTTTCTGTTGACTATGGATACTTTATTATATGGAAGTAGTTTTTGAATATTTGCAATTATATTTTTAATAAGATTTTTATATTTTTTATTACAAGTTACTACTGGTGCCGGGAGAGGGACTTGAACCCTCACGAGCTTACGCCCAATGGTGTTTGAGACCATCCTGTCTGCCAATTTCAGCATCCCGGCTTAATTTAACAGTTCTTATAAAAAAACAGACCGCAGGCCTGTAAATTCATTATAATTAATGTTTTTCAAGTTGTCAAAAGTGGTTAAATATTGTAACATATAACACATAACAACATTTTATACTTACAACCTCTAAAATCCCCCTAACCATGCCTATCGGCAGGTAGGATTCGTCGCTAATGCTCCGTTCAGGATGACGGGAAGTTTATATATGAATTTTTTGTCTTTTGTCATCTCGACCGAAGCGGAGCGAAGTGGAGAGATCGCTTTTAAAAAGCGACTAAATCAAAGTATTCCTCGAAGCTCTGCTCCGGGGTATTCCTTGCAAGGAAGAGTTTGAGAAACCATTGGTTTTTCAAAATAATTAAAACTACCTTGAGGATACCTCGCAGCTCTGTTGCGGGGTAATTCATTATTATTTATAGATTAACAATGTTCAAGGCGACTTAAAAGGGATTCCTTTCCGCCAGCGGGCGGATCGGAATGACAAAAGAGGGAATATCACTTCAATCGGGATGTCAAAATGTATTTCCGTCATTGTGAGGATGTAAGGCCGAAGAATCCCGTTGATAGAAGCAATAAATGCGGGATCCTTCACTCCGTTCAGGATGACGGGAGAAGTTCAGGATGACGGAAGTTTGGCGTTTTTATTTTTTCATTTTTAATTTTTTAAGATGGGCAAGATAATTTCCATTGTCAATCAAAAAGGGGGAGTGGGCAAGACCACGACGGCGGTTAATTTGGGCGCTTATCTAAGCTATTTAGGCAAGCGCGTTCTTTTGGTTGACGTTGATCCGCAGGCCAATGCCACTTCCGGGATTGGGATTGACCATAAAAGTTTAGAACATGGCATTTACGAGGCGTTAATCGGCGAAAAGGAAATTTTTGCTATTATCAAACGGACCTTGCAGGAAGGATTAGAAATTGCCCCCTCAACAATTGCCTTAGCCGGCGCCGGCGTGGAGCTGGTGAATATGGAAGACCGGGAATTCAAATTGGCGCGCATATTAAGCGCCGTAAAAAATGAATACGATTATATTATTATTGACGGGCCGCCTTCTCTCGGGCTGTTGACGGTAAACAGTTTAGTCGCGGCTGATGAGATATTAATTCCCATTCAGAGCGAATATTACGCCTTGGAGGGCTTAAGCCAGCTTTTGGAAACCATCAGTCTGGTGCAGAATAATTTAAAGCCGGAGCTCGGAATAATGGGCGCGGTTATAACTATGTATGATAAGCGCAACCGCTTGTCCGGTTTGGTAATGAATGAATTATACCAATATTTTCCCAACCGCGTATTTCGGTCAATAATCCCGAGAAGCGTGCGGCTGGCCGAAGCACCCAGTTATGGCCGTTCCATCCTGCATTATGACGCCAAATCAAAAGGCGGAAGGGCGTATGAGCGGCTGGCCAAGGAAGTGATTGATTTAGAATTAAAGTAAGATTTTTTGGACATCCGATGTCCAATTGGACATCGGATGTCCAAAAAAATTTATAATTAAAATTTAAAAATTATAAAAATATGTCAAATGGATTGGGCAGGGGATTAGGATCATTAATCCCTAATAAAATAAATAAAATAACCACGACCGCGTCCGGCGAGGCAGTGATTGATATTATTTCTGAAAGCGATAAAGGCAAAGTATTGCAGGTAGCCATTGATAAAATAAAAATAAATCCGCTGCAGCCACGGAAAAGATTTTCCGATCATCAGATGGAGGAATTACAGGAATCCATCAAGCAATATGGGATAATCCAGCCACTGATTGTCACGGCTAAAAACGGCGAATTTGAGCTTATCGCCGGCGAGCGCCGCTTGCGGTCGGCCAAAGCCGTTGGTCTGGATAAAGTGCCGGTAATTATCAGGCAGGCCAGCGAGCAGGAAAAATTGGAAGTGGCTTTAATTGAAAATATTCAGCGGGAAAATTTAAATCCAGTGGAAACGGCCCTGGCTTACCGCAAGCTGATTGACGAGTTTAATTTAAAGCAGGAAGAAATGGCCAGGCGCGTCGGCAAATCCAGGTCGTCAATCACTAATTCTTTGCGCATTTTAAATTTGCCGGAAGAAATTCAGCTGGCTTTAATGGAAGGAAAAATAAGCGAAGGCCATGCTAAAGTTTTAGCTGGCTTAGATTCCGAAGCCAAGCAGCTGGCTTTATTCAGGAAAATAATCCATAACGGCATCACTGTTTCCGGCACGGCTATGGAGACCAGGCGCATGGGCGGCACCAAATTCGCCCGAGTCAAAATAAATTACAAAGATAAGGATAAAGAATTCGCTTTCCGGGAATTTTTCGGTACCAAAGTGGAAATTAGCAGGAACAAAAATGGCGGTCAAATTTTAATTGTTTTTTATTCTAATGAAGAGCTGGAGGCGATGGCGGAGAAGATAAAAAAATAAATTTCTAATATCCAATTAAATTTATAATTAATAATATAATTTAGCATTTGTCATTTTATTGGAAATTAGTAATTAGGTATTCTTATTTTATATTTTATGCGTTTTGTCCATCTGCACAATCATTCCCACTACTCGCTGCTTGACGGGCTGTCTAAGATTGACGAGATTATAGAAGCCGCTTTAACAGACGGAGCGCCGGCTATCGGCTTGACTGACCATGGGACAATGTACGGCGCTATTGAATTTTATCAAAAATGCCGGCAGGCGGGCATTAAGCCGATTATCGGCATTGAGGCGTATTTGGCCCCTAATTCCAGATTTGATAAAAACACCAAGTCGGATGAGCATAATTATTATCATCTATTGCTTTTGGCAAAAAATAATGAGGGCTATAAAAATTTAATTAAATTGACATCCATTGCTCATTTGGAAGGGTTTTATTACAAGCCGAGAATTGATTGGGAAATATTAAAAAAATATAGCCAAGGCCTAATTGCTTCAACTGCCTGCCTGGGGGGAGAAATTCCCCGCTTGATTTTATCCGGAAAATTGGCCAAAGCCGAAAAAAGAATTTTGGAATATAATGATTTATTCGGCACGGGTAATTTTTATCTGGAAATAATGCCCCATCTGAATTTGGAGGGCCAAGCCCAAGTAAACAGCCAGCTGATAAAATTTTCCCAAAAATTAAATATACCCCTAGTGGCCACCAATGACGCCCATTATTTGAAAAAAGAAGATGATGAAGTGCAGGATGTGCTTCTCTGCCTGCAGAATAAAAAGAAAAAACAGGACAGCGACCGCATGAATATGACCGGTGGCAATTATTCCCTCCGCCCCGGGCGGGAAATGGCGGAAGTATTTAAAGATGTTCCCCAAGCCGTTGCCAATACTTTAGCGATTGCGGCCAAATGCGATATAGAAATAAAATTGGGGAATATCCAGTTGCCCTATTTTATAGTTCCTGCGGGATTTAATGAAAACAATTATCTGGAAAAAATATCCCGGGAAGGTTTAATTAAGCGTTATGGAAAAAAATATGAAGGAATTGATAATAAAATAAAAGAAAGATTGGATTATGAATTGGCGGTAATTAAGAAGATGGGCTGGCCGTCCTATTTTTTAATAGTGGCTGATTTTGTTAATTGGGCCAAGGATAACGGCATTGTCGTCGGACCTGGCCGCGGCTCGGCCTCCGGTTCGTTAGTTTGCTATTTAACCGGCATTACCAATTTAGATCCTTTGCAATATGATTTATTATTTGAGCGCTTTTTAAATCCGGACCGCATTTCCATGCCCGATATTGATCTTGATTTTGCCGATACCGGGCGCGATAAAGTTATTGCCTATGTTGAGAATAAATACGGAGAAGACCATGTGGCCCAAATTATTACTTTCGGCACCATGGCGGCCAGAGCCGCGGTCAGGGATGTCGGCCGAGTTTTGGATTATCCTTATGATTATTGCGATAGATTAGCCAAGATGATTCCCATGTTCGCCAAGGTTGAACAGGCGTTAGAAACAGTGTCGGAATTAAAAGATATGTACAAAAACGATGAAGCGGCGCGTAAAATATTGGATTATGCCCGCAAACTTGAAGGCGTAGCCAGGCATGCCTCCACTCATGCCTGCGGGGTTTTAATAACCAAGGATAAATTAACGGAATATGTTCCTTTACAATACGCTTCTTCATCGGATAGAAGCGTTGTCTCCCAATATTCATTGCATCCCATAGAAGAGCTGGGCCTTTTAAAAATGGATTTTTTAGGCCTGAAAAATTTAACTATTATAGAGCAGGCTTGTAAAATAATAAAGAATACCCGCGGCCTAGAAATAAATATTGACAATATCCCCCTTAATGATAAAAAAACTTTTCGGTTATTCCAGGGAGGAGCCACTACCGGCGTTTTTCAATTTGAATCTTCGGGCATGAAGAGATATTTGCGCGAGTTAAAGCCGACCGAGTTTGAAGATATTATAGCCATGGTCGCCCTTTACCGTCCGGGGCCGATGGAATGGATACCTGATTATATTATGGGCAAGCACGGCAAAAAGAAACCAACTTATTTACACCCGATACTTGAGCCGATATTGGCTAAAACTTACGGGGTGGCGCTTTATCAAGAGCAGGTTATGCAAATGGCTAGGGATTTGGCCGGTTTTACCATGGCCGAAGCGGACGTTTTACGCAAAGCGGTTGGAAAAAAAATTTCCAAACTGCTGGCCGAGCAAAAAGAAAAATTTATTGACGGCTGCGTAAAAAATAGCATCAGTAGCCAGCTGGCGGGAAAGATATTTTCGTTCATTGAGCCGTTTGCCGGCTATGGCTTTAATCGGTCTCATGCCGCCTGTTATGCCATGATTGGATATGAAACCGCTTATTTGAAAGCCCATTGGCCGACTGAATTTATGGCCGCTCTCTTGACTTCAGACCAGCAGAATATTGATCGGATTTCCATAGAGATCGAAGAATGCCGGCGCATGGGCATAAAGGTCAGCCGGCCGGACTTAAACCAATCTTTCAGTTCTTTTACCGTGATTACCTCCGGTACGGAAAAAAATGAATTAGCCGGATCTGAAGAAATCGTTGATACTATCCGCTTCGGGTTAAAAGCCATAAAGAATGTGGGTGAAAATATATCTGAAGTAATTATCAAAGAACGAAAAAAAAACGGGCCTTTTAAGGATATTTCTGATTTGCTAGAGCGCGTTACCAATAAAGATTTAAATAAAAAATCTCTGGAGAGCTTAATTAAAAGCGGATCTCTTGATAAATTTGGTGAAAGGGGGCAGTTATTGGCCAATATGGAAAATTTATTGAACTTCAGCAAGGAAATAACAAAATTGCGCTCCAATGGCCAAGTTAGCTTATTTTTTGATTCCCCGAATATTAATTTGCCGAATAAAGTCAAATTAGATCCAGCGCCTAAAGCCAACCGCCAGGAAAGTTTGGCCTGGGAAAAAGAATTATTGGGCATTTACATAAGTGAGCATCCCTTTTCTGATTATAAAAAATTTTTAGAAGATATAACATTGCCTTTATTTAATTTGGCCAAGCAGGCAAATGATAAAAATTCCATTTGCGTAGCCGGCATTATAACCAGTATTAAAAAAATTTATACCCGCCGGAACGAGCCGATGATGTTTGCAAAAATAGAAGATACAACCGGTAGCCTTGAAGTTATAGTTTTCCCGAATCTTCTGAAAGACAGCGCTTCTATTTGGCAGGCAGGCAAAGTGGTTATTTGCCAGGGCAAGCTTTCAGACAAAGATCAGGAAGTAAAATTATTGGTTAATATAGCCATGGAATTATCATTAGATAATATTGAAGAATTAATAGCCGGTTTTAAGAAAAAAATATCAAATAGATTTAATTATAATAACAAAAATAGCTATAATTATTCTAATCTTTCAACCAGCCGGAAGCCCATACCCGATTTAAAATTAATGTTAGCGGAAGGGCTTGACGATTCAACTTTAAATAGATTAAAAAATATTTTAGCAAAACATAGCGGAACCAATAAAGTATTTATAAAAATTAGACAGGGAAAAATTGAAAATATATTAGAAACAGGATTTAGGGTGAACAATAATAAGTCGCTGATTGATGAAATTAATAAAGAATTTTCCCATAGTATAAAAGTAGTGGACGAATTATAATTAATATATTATAATAATATAGGATAGTTAATATAAATTATTAATTTTATAAAAAGAAATTGCGCCGAATACGGCATTTGGCGGCATTTCTATAAATAATATTGAGATTATAAAAAATATGCCTAAAGCCATAAATAAAAAAACTAAAGCTAATAAAAAATATAAAACAATTATCGCCGGGCGGGATTCCGCACGTGAGATAAAAATTTATTCTCCAAAATTTACGATTTCTAAAAAAGTATCGGAAGGTTCAAGCAAAAAAAATATAAAAACAGCCCAAAGAATAAAAATTATAAATGTTAGCAGTAATAATAATAAAGATAAAAATAAGGAAATAATTCCAGAAAATTTTGATTCTATTAACATTGAATCTAATCCGAAAGATATTGCTAATTATGGAAAAATTGCCATAAAAGAAAAAAATGTTAATAATCAAGAATCAGGCCTTCCTAAAATATTCCCATTAAATAAAAATATAAATTTTATCGCCGGAGATAATAGGGAAGTTCAGGTTAAAGATGAAATAAAAACTACTAGCGGATTATCCCTGCGTTTATACAGAAAAATTGCTTTTAGTTTTATTTTTTTTACTATTTTATTATTAGCGGTGGTAGCTTATTTTACATTTATTAAAGTGAATATAATTATAATACCGAATCAAGAGCGTTTAAGCGATAATTTAATCGTTGATATTTCCGATGCCGGCAATGCTCAAAAAAGCGCTGGATCAATTAAGGGGATAGTGGAAGAAGTGGAAATAGAAAAAACAAAGCAATTTGACTCAACCGGCGAAGAGATAATAGCCGGGGAAGTGGCGGGCAATGCAACTATAATAAATAATTATATTAAAAGTCAGCCCTTAGTAGCTACCACGAGATTATTATCGCCTGATAATAAAATATTCAGGATTAAAAAGACCGTAAATGTTCCGGCCGGCGGTTCCGTAGAAGTGGAAATTTATGCTGACGATATTAATCCGCAGATGGCTTTAGGCCCGACAAAGTTTATTATACCCGGGCTTTGGGCCGGCTTGCAGGATAAGATATACGCGGAGAACAAGGAGCCGATAGAATATAAGCAAACAGTCAAGAAAAATATTACCCAGCTTGACATCGACCAGGCGGTTGAGGATTTAAAAAAAGAGTTAATAGCGGAAAGTGAAGATAAATTGGGCGGCAATTATAAAGATTATAATAAGATTGTTTATAAGTTTAATAATGATTCCATAAGCATTATTATTGATAGCAAGGCCGGAGAAGAGAAAGAAAGTTTTTCCGTTACGATGAAAGCCAAGGTTGCAGTGATAGCGTTTAATAGAGGGGAAATAGAAAAATTAGCTGAAGCCAAATTAATGGCATCATTGCCGGCGAGCAAAGAGCTTTTGAAATTTGATAAAGATAAAATAGAATATGTATTAGGCGGTTATAATGTCAGCCGGGGCTCAGCTACTATTAATGCTTCTTTTGAGGGGAAAATTACCTTGAATAGCAATGCGGATATAATTGACAAATCAAAATTATTGGGCTTGAATAATGATCAACTGTCGGCTTATTTAAAAACTTTACCAGAAATAGCCAGCTTTGAAATTAATTTTTATCCTTCTTTTATTAATAAAGTGCCTAACTTAGTTGATAGAATAAATATTGAAGTCAAAAAATAAGAAAATTTAGAATATGGAAAATAATAATTTAGAAATATTAAGGCATTCTTTGTCTCATATTATGGCATGCGCCGTAAAAGAAATTTGGCCTCAAACCAAGTTCACTATCGGTCCGGCCATTGAGAATGGTTTTTATTATGATTTTGATTTTGGCAATAATAAGATTATCGAAGCGGATTTGGCTAAAATTGAAAAAAAAATGAACCACATTATTAAGCAGAATCTTGAATTTAAAAAAAGCGAAATGGATATTGGCAAGGCAATCAGCCAAGAAAAAAAATCAGGGCAGATTTATAAAGTTGAATTATTAAAAGATCTTGAAAAAGAATTTTCTGCCGCTAAGAATCCGGCGGGTAAAAGCAAGGGGAAAAATGATTATAAAGTCAGTTATTATCAATTGGGTAATTTTATCGACCTTTGCCGCGGACCGCATATAAAGACCAGCGGAAAAATAAAAAAAGGCAGTTTTAAATTAAGTAAATTAGCCGGCGCTTATTGGCGGGGAAATGAAAAAAATAAAATGCTCACCAGAATTTATGGAGTTGGATTTAATACTAAAGAGGAATTGGATAGTTATTTGCATATGGCGGCAGAGGCCGAAAGAAGAGACCATAAAAAATTAGGTACCAAGCTGGAATTATTCGCCTTTCATAAAACCGCTCCAGGCATGCCCTACTGGCTGCCCAAGGGATTAATTATTTACAATGAACTGGTAAATTTTTGGCGGCAAGAGCATTCGGCCGGAGGTTATCAGGAAATAGCCAGCCCTTTAGTCAATAAAAAGGAATTATGGGAAATTTCCGGCCATTGGGAGCATTACCAAAAAGATATGTTTATTGCCAATATGGGAGAAAATGAGATTTATGGAATCAAGCCCATGAATTGCCCTAACGCCATGGTAGTATATAAACTAAAAACCAGGAGCTACCGTGATTTGCCTATTAGATTTTCCGATACTGACTATTTGCATAGATATGAGCTTTCCGGGACGCTAAACGGCCTTTTCAGGGTGAGGTCTTTCAGACAGGATGACTCCCATAATTTTATTGCCGAAGATCAAATAGAAGAAGAATACTTAAGAATATTTGCCATAGTTGATAAATTTTATGGAATATTTAATTTAAGTTATAAGTTTCGCTTAGGCACTAGGCCGGAAAAATATATGGGGGATAAAAAAACTTGGGATAAGGCGGAAGCGGTTTTGCATAGAATTTTAATCAAAACTAAAGGTAAAAATGGATATTTAATCGCAGAGGGCGATGGCGCTTTTTACGGACCAAAAGTGGATATAATTATGAAAGATATTTTAAACAGAGATTGGCAGATGGGCACAATTCAATTGGATTTTCAGATTCCGCGGCGGTTTGGATTAACATTTACGGACAAAGACGGTCAAGAAAAAATTCCCATCGTTATTCATCGAGTAATATACGGATCTTTAGAAAGATTTATCGGCATTTTAATAGAACATTTTGCCGGAGTTTTTCCGCTTTGGCTATCTCCGGTTCAAGTTAAAATAATTTCCGTGGGAGAAAGGCATATTTCTTATTGCCATAAAGTGGCTTCAGAGTTAATAGCCAATAATATTAGAGTAGAAGTTGATGATAATAATGAAACCGTCGGCAATAAAATCAGGAAAGCGGCTAACGAAAAAGCGCCTTATACTCTTGTTATCGGCGATAAAGAAGCCGGTTCTGATAAATTATCAGTCAGGGATAGGGGATCAAGAGAGACGAGAGAAATAGGCAAGGATGATTTTATAAATGAAGTAAAATTAAAAATTATTAAAAAAATAGTTAATTAATATATAGAGATGGTGGCAAAAATAGTTTTGCAATAATCTCATCGCAAAGGTCGATTTTATTTTAAAAATAAAAATAAGATAAAATTAATAATTAATATTACAAAAATTATGAAGAAAAAATTATTATTTTCATTTTTAATCTTGGCATTGGCTTTTTCCGCCTTTGCCTGGGCGCCGGCAGCCAGCGCCGATGGGCAGGTTTGCGGAATGGATAATGTCACTTATAGTTCGGCCCAGGCCGCGGCCGCGGCCGGCGTGGATGTGTCTTATGAATTTGCCTGCGCGGCCGTAACGGACGAAAGCAAATTATACGAGGCCAAAACCGATATTCATTTTGTCGGCCAGCTGATTGAAATCGGCTCAACGGATTTGCCCACCACCATAATCGTGAGCGATAATAAAACCGATCAGCATTACACGGTTAATGTAACGGATAAAACCGTTTTAGGCCAAAGGAAAGACCAATATACCAAGCTTTCCGATTGGATACCTGGCGACCAGATAAGGGTAATTGGAGTAAAAAATGAAAACACCGATACGGTTGACGCCACCATTTTAGTGGATTTATCCATTCAAGTTAATGTAAATAGGGCCGTTAATGGATGGATTACGAAAATTTCCTCTTCAACTAATGAAATTACCTACCAATGGGCTAATAAAGAATATACTTTCCAGTATGACGGCAATACTAAATTTGTCGCCGGTTTGAAGAATCCAGCCGGAGTGGCTGATTTAAAAATAAACGACCGCATTCGCGGACGCATGCTTTTTCGGATCAATGAACTGCCGCTGGCGAAAATAGTGGTTGTCTTGCGCCGCGGAGAAAGTTTATTTATGAAAATCAGGACTTTTCGGCCTAATGCCACTTTAGTCCGTCTTGACAGCACTATAGTGCCGACCACGATGCAGGTGAGAATAGACAAAACTCCGGGCTTACTTGGCAATGATGTTAATAATTTAATCGGCGCCGAAGGCGCTTTAACAACCGTTAATATCACCGAAGATACGGTTTTAGTCCGCAAATATTTCGGTAAAACAACTTTGGATGAATTTTCCATCGGTGATAAACTGCTGATCGTGGGCCGGGTTAATGACGACGGCACCGTAGACGCCAAAGTGTTAAAAAACAATACTATTTGGAAAGTCAGCACCCAAGGGGTGGCCGGAGTGGTCACGGAGGTTAATACGGAGAAGAGTTTTATAACCATTAACTGGACGGCTTATAAGCATATTACCAGAGATGAGCTTAAGGATAAGCTGAAAGAATCAGATGAAGCGGTTTCCGCCCAGTTGTTGGCCAAGGTTAATCTAAGAGATGCTTTAAAAGAAAAGATCAAAAACATTTTACCGGAAAAAGTCGGCAATTTTTTGCGCTCTGTTCAATTTAAAAAAGTAACGATTGACAGAATCAAGCATCCCGATGTTAAAATAGGGGATCTGATTAAAAGATTGCCGGTGAAGAAAGCCAAAGTTAGCATAACTAAAGACACAAAGATTATTGTCGGCACGAATAATAACGCCACTATCGCCGATATCAAGGTTGGTGATAAAGTCAGGATACGTGGCACTTTTAATACCAATACAAGCATTGTTACGGCGGAAACAATCGTGGTAGTAAATTCCTTGCCGGAAATTGAAGAGCCGCTCACTGCCAGTTTAGACGATGTCAACGAAGTAGTCGGCGCGATTACCACCGATGATTTCGATAATTCGTTGGCGGCCGATACCGAAACTGATACCGAAGAAGTGATTGAAGATAGTGATGGCGATAATGCATCAGATGGGCCGGCAGACGATTCCAATGATTCTATTGAAAAAAATACAGCTACCTCCACGGAAGAAAACTCTATTAGCAATTAATATTTATATTAGAAGCTAGAATTTATCAAACAAGAGCCGGATTTATCCGGCT
>PETS01000097.1 GCA_002781265.1 Candidatus Falkowbacteria bacterium CG02_land_8_20_14_3_00_36_14
AATTTTAACCCCCAATTCTACTACTTTTGCCCGTTCCGGGCAAATTATGGGTGTTACCTATGTATCTCATCTTTTGCAAATTATTTGGAAAATAAATTACATAATGCTACACTATTTATTATAATGAATACTTATCAAATTCCAATTAAAAATAAAAAAACTATACTGGCTCTCGGGGCGGAATCAGCCGGAAATTTTTCTGTTTATGAAAATAGAAATATCAGCCATTCCCAAGATTTTAACAACCTCATAATAGACACGAATTTTAATCAATATAAAAAAGAATTAAATAAATTTCTGGCTGAAAATAAAATCAAGCCGGATATAATATTGGTAGATTTACACCCATTATATAGAACTACTGCCTTGGGCGAAGAGTTGAGTAAAAAATATAAAGCCAAACAAATAAAAATCCAGCATCATCTGGCGCATATATTTTCCTCTGTAGGAGAAAAAATAATTCAAAATTCAAAATTCAAAATTCAAAATTCAATAGGTATTGCTTTGGACGGCACCGGTTATGGGCTGGACGGGAAAATATGGGGAGGAGAAATTTTTCAATTATCAATTAACAATTATCAATTAACAACTAATAGAATTGGGCATTTGGATAACCAAATAATGATTAGCGGGGATTTAGCGGTAAAAGAACCGGCAAGAATGTTATTGGCTATCCTTAATAAATTTTTAGGAAAAAAGGAAGTATTTAAATATATTAATAAATATTATACTAAAAATGAATTTGAGGTTTTATACAACCAATTGCAAAATAATTTTAATTGCCAAGAAACATCAAGCACTGGCAGGATTTTGGACGCTGTTTCCATTCTTTTGGGCTTTTGCACAAATAAAAGAAGCTACAAGCACGAACCGATTGATTTATTAGAACAGAATTCTACTTTTCCCTATAAAAATATAAAGCCGAAAATTATAAAAACTTATAGCCAAGAATCGGGAATTATAATCTACGAATTAAGCACAACTTTTTTATTTGCCTATTTGATTAAATATTTACAAAAAAACATAAATTTATCCGCCGAAAAGGCGGGGCGCTTAGCGGCCACTGCCCAATATTACATTACTAAGGGATTGTATGAAATAATAAAAATGCAAAATGCAAAATGCAAAATGCAAATCTTTCTATCAGGTGGAATATCAAATAATAAAATAATATCTTCTTATTTGGAGCAAAAAGGCGCTTTTGCCAATAAAAAAATCCCTCGCGGAGATGCCGGCCTGTCTTTTGGCCAAATTATACATCAATTATTTGCCAGTTGACAATATTTTATTATTAAGATTAAGATAAGGTAAAGTATTATTTTGTTATCAAAGTAAACATAAACGATCTTTTTACAATAAGGAGTAAAAATATGAAAAATCATTTAATTTTAATAGTGGATGATGATCAAAACATTAGAGACATATTAGCCCAGTTGTTATTGTACAATAATTATAAAGTGATTGAAGCCAGGAATGGCAGAGAGGGATTTGATAGAATAAAGGAAAATAATCCCGATCTTGCTATTACCGATTATGAAATGCCTAATATGGATGGTCTGGAACTTATTAGAGCTGTCCGCGCTGAAAAAAAATATAACAATATCCCTATTTTTTTTATGAGCGGTATATTAGATGACATTTTAGCAACGGACGCAAAAAAAGCCGGCGCGAATGAATTTATGAATAAGCCCTTAGATCTGGTTAAACTGATCCAAAAAATAAAAAAATGGTTGCCATAGCCATCCAAATAATATAACAGGTAAATTCCAACTGAATTTACCTTTTTTTATTTTAAAATTATTCAGCTCTAACAAATCCGCGGAATTAACTTTCCCTTAGGCATCTCAATCGGGCGCAAAGTGCCTAAATTTGTTTTTAGATAAATATAATTTTTTTTGTTATTCTCATGCTCATTTTTGTCATTCCCACGAAGGCGGGAATCCATTTTTTCAGCCCGGCCGATGATTTTAGCTTCTTTATTATATTTCTTTAAAATATTCAATACCAGCTTGGTATTTTTCTTTGAAACTGAAGCAATAAATCTACCTTCCGATGCCAAAGAAAAAATATCTATTCCCAACAATTCTGTTAAAGCCACGGTTTCTTTTTTATAAGGCAATAATTTTTCCTCTAAAATAATTTTTACTTTCGCTTTCTCCGCCATTTCCACCAAATTAGCTGCCAATCCTCCGCGGGTCGGATCTTTGGCTGCATTTAAATATTCGCCCACTTCGGCCAATTCTTTATTTAAGGGTTTGGAGTCGCTTCTTATTTTTGTCCGATAATTAAACCTTTTGGATAAAAGGGCTATGGTATGTACGCCTAAATCTCCGGAAGCAATTATAAAGTCCCCGGCTTTAACGCCATTATTGGAAATTATTTTTCTGGCCAAGCCGACACCGGCGGTAGTGACGGCAATTTTGTCAATTTTGCCTTTGCCGGTTACTTTAGTGTCGCCGGTAACCACCGGCACTCCGGACTGCCGGGATACTTTATTTATTGACTTAATAATTTGCAAAAAATCTTTTTTTAGAAAACCCTCCTCCATCACAATACTTAATGAAATTCCAATCGGCCGGGCTCCCATGACTGATAAATCATTAATAGTCCCACACATGGCGATTTTACCTATATCCCCGCCGGGGAAAAATATGGGATCCACTATGAAAGCGTCGGTAGTAAATACTAATTTTCCCTTGCCTAAATCATAAATCGCGGCGTCATCTTCGCAATTTTGCCATTGGCCCTTGAATTTTAAAATCTGCCTAATTTCTTTAACCAGCTCCCATGATTTATATCCTCCCCCGCCGTGGTCCAATTCTATAAATTTTTTATCATCATTAATTTTCATAATTACATTATATCATTAATATTAATAATATTGAATTATATTACAATTCTCTTTTTTTTATCATCCTGCTTCCCCTTGTCATTCCCGCGCAGGCGGGAATCCATATGGGACTGTCGCCAATTAAGTCGCCGTCAGGCGACTTAAAAAGCGGCCGAAAGGCCGCAGAGTTATGCACATTTTACCATAGAAAA
>PETS01000026.1 GCA_002781265.1 Candidatus Falkowbacteria bacterium CG02_land_8_20_14_3_00_36_14
GATCTCCGGAGAGATCTTAAACGATTTTTTCATATGTTCTTATTGTAGGAACACATGGAGAAAGTGTCAAAGATTTGGGGTACCTGCCAACATGGATCTTAAATGCCAATTCGACCTTTTTACAACCGATGAGAATGTCATCGGTAAAATGCTCAAAAGAGCAAAAGAAGAAGGAACAACTGTTAAGGACTACAGACTGGTCCCAGCATAACATTTCCTCAAAGCACAATTGCCACGTCTTTAAAAACGTGGCTTTTTTTTATAAATTTTTATTTATTAAATAGGCAGGGTAAACCAGAAATTGGCGCCATTGCCCTCGCCTTTAGAATTAAACCCTATCTGGCCGCCATGGCGCTTAATAATATTTTTGGCAATATAAAGAGCCAGCCCCAATCCTTCCGTGTCTATCAAGCGGGCATTCTTTCCTCGATAAAAGTTTAAAAATATATAGGGCTGGTCTTTTATGTCTATGCCTATGCCGGAATCTTTTATAGTAAAGAGCAGATTATTTCTATCTCTTTTTACGCTTATCTCTATTTTTCTTTTTTTATAATCTTCGGGAATATACATAATCGCGTTCTCTATCATAATTCTTAAGACGGTGCTTATTCTGGAAACATCGGCTTGAATTTTCGGCAAGTTTTTTTCGGCCTCAAACTTTAAATCAATCTTATTATACTCAAACTGTTCTTTAAAGCTGGCAATGATTTGGTCGGTTAGTATTTCCAGGCGCATTTCTTCGGGCATATACTGGCACATATCATTTTGTGTTCCTGAGGCCGCCAATAATTCTTCCAATAGCTCAACTGTTTGGTTCACGTCATTGGTTATTTTTGAGGTGATTATTTTTCCTTTAAGCGATGTTTCCGGAGGAAGATCTTCTAATATAAACTTTATCCTGGTTAAAGGCATCCTGAGCTTATGGGCCGCAACAGTTATGAATTCATATTTAATTTTTTCCGCTTCTTTTAACTTCTTTAAAAATAAATTGCCTATTAAATAAGTAGTAAGACCGGCGATTAACGGAATTGTCCAAACCTTAAATCCGGGAATATTGTTTACAAACCAATTTGACAAAAGGCTAACTGACATCATCACCCCGCTTATAAAAGCGATAATAACTGAAACAATAAACGTCTTTTTGATAACAATATCAATATCCAGGAGATGGTGCCTTAATACCGCGTAGCTTGTTAAAAATATCTAGACAGTGGAACAATAGACAACCAAGTCATAATAGCCGCTTTGCCCATATATTAATGGTATCAGACCCACGGCTATAATTGAACCAATTATATAAAAACCCAAGCCGAATATAAAATACTTTAATCTTGTTTTTTTCAATCTATCCGTGGTTGATTTATAATTTATGGATAAATAATACAGCGCCAACACCGTGCCGATAAAAATATATGATCTGCCCAGAGGATCCAGCCTGCCGGCTACTCCAAAAATACTGATGCTTTTCCGATAGACGGATTCTGTCATCAGGGGCGTAAACAGGGCAAGGGCGCTTATAATTACCGCACCCAAAAACCAAAGTAAAATTTTTATTTTTACCAATTTAAGATTATTATTAAAATAATAAACAAACCCCAATAAATTAGGCAAAATAAATACCCCCAGCCAAGTAGCCCTGTACCAAAATAATCTTAAATCCGGCATTGAATCCCAGAAAAAAAAGGTTGCGCCGCAAAAAAAAGCGTAAAATGAGGATGTTAACGCTATAAAATACAAGTAATTAACAGTTTTTGATTTTGATTTTTTCCATAAAACAATTGCTAAAATTAAATTCAGGATAGCTATAATAAAAAGTCCTATGCCCCGGAATAAAATTACATCAAACTGATTATCCATATTATTAAAATTAACGCTTAAAACCAAAAGGTTTTCTTAATATTATTTTAACATTTAATCAAGGAGAATTCAATAAATCCACGTAGCCATATAAAATAAAACCACCCCAAAAGAGCGATTTTTATTTCCATGGGTGGCCAGAGAGAATTGAACTCTCGTTAGCGGGACCACAACCCGCTGTCCTACCATTGAACGATAGCCACCATATAATCAATTATCAATTAAAAATTAACAATATTCAATTAATAACTACATCTTATAAAAATAAACCTTATCTTTGCCTTCATCTTCTATATCAACCACTTTAACCGGCGTTAAATTCGGCAAAGGAAATTGATAGCTGATAATTTGGGCTCCGCGCTTGCATTCTTTTCTAAACTTCTCTTTTAATTTTCCCATCATGCCGTTATTTAAATAGCAATAAATTACATCCGCTTCCGCAAAATTAGTATTGAATATATTTTTATTTAATATCTTAATATTGCTTTTTATCAAACTCAACTGGATGCGGGACAAAAAATAAGGGAGAAAAAAATATTCAATGCCGATTAATTTTTTTATTTGCGGATATTTTTTTTCAATCGCGCGCAAAAATCCTGCCTTGCCTGATCCCAGCTCATAAATAATATTGCTATCTTTAAATGAAATATGGTTTAATATTATATTTAATATTTTATCCCGCGTAATGATAAATGGGGCGTAGCCTTGAAAAATAATATAAAAAAAATTCACCGTTAATAATACGGCCACCGATATTAATATAATTGTTATAATTATTATTCCTATCATAATATTAATTTATTATTTTATTTATTGTGGAATTATACGACTCCGCTCGAACATTTTTTGAACGGAACGCTGACTGATTGTCGCGCTTCGCGCGACTGAAACGAATCCTGACGCTCGGGCGGGCAAAAAGGAAGGGGGTTGGGGGGAAGGAATTTTTGCCCGCCCTCGCTTTCCGTTTCCAATTTTTTTCCGCCGCCGAATTTCGTGCCAGTGAAACTGGCGCGCCGCCTAAAATTAGCGGTTAGTAAAATTTATAAAAAACGTGCATATCTTAATTACAAGTTTAGCAGACATTATCGTTTTTGTAAATTTATTTGCTTGACAAACATTTATCCTTTTTGATATAC
>PETS01000087.1 GCA_002781265.1 Candidatus Falkowbacteria bacterium CG02_land_8_20_14_3_00_36_14
ATTAGACCTGTTGCTTAATAAGATTTTGTGGCGAAATGAAGAAATTTCAAGCGAAAAATTAGAAAAGCGACAATGTTTATATGCTAATATAAGCAGAGGAGCTTTTATAATTTTGCAGCTGAAATTTCAAATTGCAGCAGAAAGATTATTAAGCAACAGGTCTATTAATTAATAATTCTAATATAATGCGAATACTGTTTAATCTTAAAGCCCTATCCTGCGCAAGCGCGCTGATAATCAGGCGCAGATTCGGATTATATTTTCTAGACGGAGGTGAATTCTAGTGGTAGAATCAAAAAGAAAAAAAGGTGAAAGTTTTGAAAGTTTTTTAAGGCGTTTCACCAAGAGATTGCAGCAAAGCCGGAAACTTAATGAAGTCAGAAAAAATAAATTTTTGCAGCCGAAAATCAATAAAGCCGCTCAGAGAAAAAGGGCATTGGTAGGAAGAAAACTGCATAGCGATCGGGAGTATTTAAAAAAAATCGGCAAGTATAAAGAAGAGTCCCCAAGAAGATGGTAAGCGGCGTTTATATATTTTAATCAATACTCATGCCAAATATTGAAGAAAAAATAAATCAAGATATGAAAGCAGCGTTAAAGAGCAGGCAGAGCATGACCTTGTCTGTTTTGCGAATGGCCATAGCCGCTTTGAGAGAAAAAGCCATAGCTTTGCGCCAGGGCGAGAAAATTGAATTAACCGATGGACAAGTTTTGGCAGTTATTATTAAAGAAGTAAAGAAAAGAAAAGATGCCATTGATGCTTATTTACAAGGCGGCCGCCGGGATTTAGCCGGAAAAGAAAAAGAAGAAATTGCCATACTTAATAAATATTTGCCTGTTCAATTAACCGATGAAGCCATAGCCAATGAAATTAAAAAAGTTTTAGCTTCTGCCAATAAGGAAGAACTGAATAATTTTGGCCGGATAATGGGCCGAATTATGCCGCGCTTTAAAGGCCGGGCTAACGGCGATAAAGTCAGCGAGATATTAAAAAAAATTTTATCTTCATAAATAAAAAATTATAAAAATCCGCCCCGAATTTAATCGGGGCGGATTTTTAATATAAGCAAACAGCGAAACATATTCTAAAATCCGTTTGTGGCATGGTTTATCGAAATGTCATTGCGAGCGGAACGAAGTGAAGAGAAGCAATCTCATCAGGCGCGCTAACCGAGATTGCTTCGTCCCCAGCCCCAGTTTAAAAACTGGAGCTGGGTCCTCGCAATGACGGAGGTGTCTGTATAATACCTCGTCCACTTATGGCAGGGTGATTTATTTATGAGGCAGTTTGGGTATGAATCTTTTTAAATTTTCCAATCTGGATTTATTGGCGTATTGCTTTATTTTACCGCGGGTTTTTTGGGTTTTGACAAATTTAAGCCAATCGTTATTCGGCCCTTTGCGTTTTTTATCAATTATTATTTCTACCAAGTCGCCATTATTAAGCTTAGTGTCCAGGGCGGACATTTTGTCATTAATTATCACTCCGATGCATTGATTGCCGATATCAGTATGGACCGCGTAAGCAAAATCAATCGGGGTGGCGTCCTCGGGCAGGTCGTAAACATCCCCCTTGGGAGTAAAGACAAAAATGCGGTCGCGAAAAATATCAAATTTGGCTTGGTTGATGAAATCATAAGTATTTTCCGCCTGGCGCTGGAGATCCAGAATTTCTTTTATCCAGCGCGGCTGTTTATAATTTTTTTTATTTTTTTCTCCTGGTTCCATTTTGTAGCGCCAATAGGCGGCAATGCCATACAGAGCCTCTTCATTCATTTCTTTGGTTCTAATTTGAAATTCGGTTGATTTATTATTCGGCCCGAAAACAGTGGTGTGCAGACTGCGGTAGCCGTTCGGCTTGGGAATGGCGATATAATCCTTAAAACGTTCGCTTTTAGGCCTCCAGGCAGCGTGGATTATTCCCAAAGTTTTATAGCAATCGGCAATATCATTAACAATAATGCGCAAGGCAAAAACGTCGAAAATTTCATCAAATCTTTTGCCTTTATCCTGCATTTTTTTATAGATGCTGTAAAGATGCTTAAAGCGTCCCGTTATCTCATGCTTGATGCCGGCTTCATTTAATTTTTTATCTAAAACATTCCTTACTTTATTAATATATTGGGTGCGTTCAACTTTTTTTTCCACCTCGTATTTATATTCTATTTTTTTATAATCTTCCGGATAAAGATATTTAAAGCAGATGTCTTCCATCTGCCATCTAAGCCGCCAGATGCCCAGCAGGCCGGCAATAGGCGCGTATATCTCCAGGCTTTCTTTAGCGATGCGCTGCTGTTTGTCCGGAGAAAGCGCTTCCAAGGTTCTTAAATTATGCAAGCGGTCGGCAAATTTAATTAAGATTACCCTAAGATCGCCAGCCATGGCCAATATCATTTTACGTAGGCTTTCCACGTATCTTTCAATGCCTCGGTATTTTATTTTGCTTAACTTGGTGACGCCCTCAACCAATTCGGCCACCAACGTACCGAAATTTTTTTCTATGTCTTTAATCGTATATTCCGTATCTTCCGGCACATCGTGGAGCAGGCCAGCGACAATAGTATTTAGGTCTGATTTCATCTGCGCTAAAATAAAAGAGGTATGCAAAGAATGCTGCAGATATGACTCCCCGGTTTTTCTTAATTGCCCTTTATGCGCTTTACTCGCGAAATCATACGCTAATTTTAGAATATCAATATCGGCTTTAGGATCATTTTCTTTAACTTTATTAATTATTTGTTCTATAGTCATTTTAGTTGTATTCTTTTTATTTTTTGTGTTATAATAATATTACAATTCTGTGGATTAGTCAATCTTAAAATTATAAAAAAATATTGTAGATTAGTCATTTACCCCGTCCGTTTGCGGCGGGGAACATATTAAGGGGGTTCGCAGGGGGATATCCCCCTGCGCGCGTAAGCGTGTTGTGG
>PETS01000098.1 GCA_002781265.1 Candidatus Falkowbacteria bacterium CG02_land_8_20_14_3_00_36_14
TTGTTTCCAGCTCGACCAAGCCGGAAACCGTAGAAACGGGTATTAAAGCTGTGCTGACCCCGTTTCGTTTGTATAACTTCCAGCCGCTCGCGTCCAGCACGTACGCGAACTGAACTTCAATCAGCTCGAGCGAAAAGCCCTGCTGACCAGCCCAGTAGGCTGGAAAAATTCCGTTAACTTGAAAAATCGGTTCCATTCTCTCTCCTTTCCCTACTCACGACATCGTGTCGCTTTCGGATAATCTGTTCCATTTATCTTTCTCTTGCCAAATCAACTCAAACCAATTTGACTCAAGAAAGAAGTTTTTCGCTAATATGCGACGGCTATTTCCGTCGGCACCAAAACCAATTTCCATAACTTGCAGGAAAACCGGCACCGGAATCGCTTCCAGTTTTGGTTCTCCCTTAATGCCCAGAAGGTCATAGTATCCGTCCCCGCCGGCATCATAATAAAAAATTTTTTGGCCGCGGAGGAAGTTACACAACCTCCCGAAAAATCTTTTATTTTTTTCCTCGTATTCCCCCGAGAGGAATTTTAACGAGGAAATCCTTTCGTGTGTGAAAGGATTTTGTGACTCACCAGAAGCGGTGATTTTTATTCCCGCTTCGGGTTTATAAATCTGCGCCCCGTATGCCGCGTTCACGAGGCGCCCGAACAAGGCTACGTTCGCTTCGTATTCCTCTACCACTCCACGCCGCCGATAAATGGCGATGGCTTTCGCCGTCACCACCTCGGTGAAGTGTCCCGACCACTGATCCAGCTGGTCAGGGTGAGCGGTGAGGAACCGTTCCAGCCATTTCACCAACCTCTGCCCTTTAATGGGTTTTAGTCGGCTTACCAGCTGACGAAGGTCTAAACCAACGCCTTCGCTTTTTTTACCCGCCGTTGGATTAGCGGGAGAGGGGGAGGTGGAGGAAACGGTATTAAGTCTATAATCCCTAAGGTGCTCACCCTCTATTTCAAGCACCTCTACAAAGGAGGGTAATTCGTTTACTTTAAACATATCACCCTCCTCCCTTACTTCTATCCCCACCTCGCGGCACCGCTCCGCAAGGCTGCTGTTCAGAAACAGGAAGGCCATAATTAGCACCTCCCTTCAATGACATCTTGCAGTTTTCCGGCCTCAAACCAACTGACCCCCAAGGGGAACAGTGGATTTTTGGCCGACTCTTCCTGCCAGGTCGGGAGATCCCTAACCTGACCGAACTTCTGGGCGGCCGGCTCGTAATTATTGACAGACAAGTCCCAATTAAAATGGGACTTCCAGAAATTCGTGACGAAACTTTCGGCTTTTTGGGCCAGGGTGTCGCCATCCACCCTCATACTCCCCGTGCAAATCGCACCGTTCTGGTGCGTGTTGCACAGGTTTGGCCTTAACAACCTGTCATCGCCGTTGCCCAACGGCGATGTGCGGTAAAATACCCGGCATTCCCCGCTGGACACCGCCTGTCCACTGAAGACAACCACGAAAACAATATATGGAAAAGCAAGCTTCCACTTGCCCTCCCATTCAATCTGGCGCGTGGTCGGCACCTGCTCAATCACGAAGACTGAGCGTTCTCCGCGCTGGGAAAAAAATCTGCATCCCAGCGGGAGAATGGGGGTGGTGATTCCACCCTCCTTCACGACCTCCCCCATGAGGTCGGAAAGACGGACCGTGCGCTCAACGCGCTCCGTCACCAAGTGGACCGCTTCGCCTTCGACGCGTAAAAATTTTTTTTCCATATCTTCCTCCTTTCCCGAAATATTCGGGAAATTCAGTGGGTTTTCCCGCCGATGGCGGAAAAGTTCTTTAGGATGGCGTCAACTCTGACTTGCCATACCATCCCTCGGCTCATCCCGATTTCTCGGAAACGTCAAAGCTTTGCGAGGACGAACCACCCCCGCCGAAACAGCACCCTTTTGCGCTTTACTTGGAAATATAACAAACCATGCTATGAATACGAAATCAATCCTGCAACCTTTTCGTATTTATATTTACATGGAGTTATACTCGCGCCCGGCGTGTCCCCGGACCCAGTTGGCCTTATAACCGAAGCCTTTTCCCCCCCGTTAAATTAAACGAGTTGCCAGCAACGGTATCCAACATGCTCCATTCCCCGTAGGGATATATACTCACGATGATTACCGTGAGTCATCTCCATTTTTTCGGCCGCGTCCACAACGCTCGTCGGTAGGAGTTCCGTTTTAATGGTTTTTTGTGGCTCAAAGCATGTGGCTGCCTTAATATTTTTGATTACGATGTGCCACGTTATTCATCGCAATCTACCTTCAGTTTCCATTTCCACATCACCTCCTTTTTGGTTTTTTTATTATTTTTATTTTCCGCCCATTGCGGAAAATAATTTAATTGTCAAAGTCCACCTTATTATCTCTTCTCTCTCCAGAAGATAATAAAGACATTTTTGGATATAAACTAAATTATATGCAAATATTTCTTTATTATTTTATTTTTGAATAATATTTAAAAATACATCAATTTTTTCGGTCTCACTGAGATTGCTTCGTCGCTCTCCGCCAGTTGGCGGATAGCTCCTCGCAATGACAATGGTTGGGATATATTAATAAAATTTCTAGGCGCAAAGCGGGTTTAAGACTTTGCGGCCCAGCCGATCTTATTAATATAAAATCAGTTGACAGGATTGCTTTTTGGCGGATCGCTCCTTCTTTTCGAAAGAACGGCTCACGTCTTACTTGGCAACGCATCATTTAGGCCCGTATGTTTTAGCTTATTTGATGCTTAAGCTGATTGTTAATAACCGGCTTATTTAATCCTATCTTTACCCAGCATTTATTTTAATGCAGTGGCAACATACTTAAGCGCTTAATAATCTTAGGAAATGAACTCTCTCCCTGCCTCACCCCGACCCTCTCCCTATAAAGGAGAGGAAGAGTTAGATAGATGTAATTCATTTTAATCTCCTAAAACTATTAATATCGCTAATTAATTTACAAAGATCTATTATTTTATTTATTTTGTTTAAATTTCTCATTTAACCGCCAAGCATGGCTGTGATTAAATAGAGAAAATAATGAAGAGAAGTTAATTTATTATTTTATTAAGAGCATTGGGAAATTTATTAATTTAATCTCTTTTTTATAATTTTTTTTATTGAACGAACCGTTAATAAGCTTTTAGGCATATTATCAGATCGCTCTCACTCTCTCCTCTCCATTATTCTCGCTATTTAATTAAACGAAAAAAAGCAATGAATATTATAGCGTCTATTTGGTTAGAGATCCCGCCCAAGGCGGGTAAACGCCACAATACTAATTACCTTTAATTAATTATTGTTTTTAATGGCTCTCTCCTTCCATTTAATTTATATTTAATTTTAAAGTTCATTTATTCTACCAGATACTGTTCTTCTCTGCTTTCTGCTCTCTCGGTAGAAAGAAGAGAAGTATCACTAGCTAGTAGCACTATTCGCTTAGTTTCTTCTAAGCGGCTATTCCTCATCTTTCAATCCTTTGAATTGGGCTAGGCCGTAAAACTCTTTAGAGTCTCTCTCCTACGACTTTTGCCACTCTAACTCTCTAGATTAAGATTTAAGAGATTATATTTGATTTATTTAATAATCTTGACAAGCTGTCGTTTTTTTAGCTTGATATATCAGTATAGCATATAGTTAAAATACTGTCAAGTATATATACTAACAATATTTATAATATGTTGATAAAATCCTTTACAATATTGAATATAATACATATAATTTATGCTTATAAACGTCAATATTTACTATTGACATTTATTATAATTATGATATAATTAATTTATATTATTAAATTTCAATTAATAAATAATCTAAAAATATGTACAAAAAAATATTCCTCAAGGCCGGGCTCTCCCCTACACAAGCGGAAATACTTGATTATTTATACCAAAAAAAAGAAGATAAAGCCTCGGAAATAGCTAAAAAAATCAAAAAATCCAGGGCCATAGTATATAAGGACCTGGATGAATTGGTTGTTTTGAATGTTGTAGAAAAGGAAGATAAGCCGAACAAAGTAAGCGTATTTAGTATAGCCCACCCTTCCCAAATGGAGAAATTCTTTGATAACAAAGAAAATGAAATAAAAAAAGACAGGCAATTATTCAATAACTACTTGCCGGATATGATTTCGGCTTATAATCTTATGAGCAGTAAGCCGGGTGTATTATATTTTGAAGGTAAAGAAGGAATTAAAAATGCTTTAAAGCATATAATGAAAAATTTTAAGCAAGACAGGGAAATAACTTCTTTTGTAAAAGTTTTAACGCCAAAGTATGAAAAAGAAATCAATGAAGCTTTTAATGAATACATTAAAAAAAGAATTGAATTAAAAGTTAAAACCAGAGTTATCGCCCTTGATACCGAGGAAGGTAGAATATTAAAAGAAAATGATGAAAAATCATATCGTAAAACCTTGCTGGCCAAAACTATGAAAATACCGCTTGATTTTCAAGGCGGTGAATTATTTATATACAGAAATGAAGTTTGCGCTATCACCATGGAAAATGATATTCATTTCGCTTTTATTGTGCAAAATAAAGCCATAGCTCAAATGCTAAGGGCATTTTTTGAATCAGAGTGGAGCTTGCTTCCTGATTTATGATTTATAATCTCCTCTAATTCCTCTCTTTCGTTTGGCGACGAATTATCTTTTTCAAAAACAGCATAAAATGTTTGATTTTCTTTTTTTTCGCTTTCCGGGATAAAGCGAGCTAATACATTGCCCTTTTTATATTGCCTTTCTATTTCTGATAAAATCCAGCCGTCCGCATCGGTTTTTAAAATATCGTCCTTGTGGTTTTGCCCGTGATAAATAACCTTGCAGACAATTAATCTTTCCCCTTTGAATATAAAATCTTCCGTCTTATTCGGCTTTTGACAAATAGTTTTTAATGTATTATTAAGCGATTTATTTTCATCTGCTGAAATATTTTTACTGATTAAATCTTTATCATTTAGCAGCTTCCTGGCTCTAGCGTAATGATTCTTATATTCATTATCTTCGGTTGAACCCTTGAATGATACAAACCCTAATTTTTCCACTAGTATATGAAATGATTTTACATGCGGCTTAGCCACCGCGTAATACGATTTGGCTTTATCCGTGTCATCGTCAAAACCAAGCTTTAAAGTCGCTTCCCCCAATCCTTTAATCGGCGCGTCAGGATTGGAAATAAACCAATCAACGTATTCAAAATTTTCACTTACTTTTTCTTTAGTAAAAAATGAAAGAACTTCTTTATTGGCTAAAGTAATAATTATTTTTAAATTTTCTTTATTTTGGCATTCTTTAATAAATTCATCATCATCTCCTTCGGGAAATTGTTCTCTGATAATATTTTTTATTTTTTCAACCAATTCTTTATTTTTTAATATTTCTGAAGCAGGCATATCTTCTCTTTTATCTATATCTTCAATTTTTCTTAAATCAAGCCCTGCCACTTCCTCTCTGGGGAGTTCGCGTATTATTTCATTTAATAATATAATATCGGCACTTATCTTTTCTAATTCTTGAAATAATTTTTCTTCGTTAATACTATTATTTTTAATACTGTCAGAAAAACTAACTAATAAATTATTAGCTTTTGTTAAAATATTTCTTGATATTATTGATGATTTATTTTCATTAAAATCTAAATCTTTGTTTCCTAATTTTTTTTCTAAATCTTCTATACTTTTTTTAGTTAAATTTATTAATTCATTATATTTAGAAAATATGGCTTCAGCAATTTTTGGGTCTAATTTTTCACCTAAACCTATTATTTTTTGCCCATTTTCTATATCATATTCACAGCTTAAAAATGTTCTTAGTCCGTTAAGTCCAAATCTTTTTGTAAAATTAATTATTTTTTCTTCTTCACCTTTAATACCCATTTCATAATAAGACGCTATCAGCCATTGCTGTTCCTTCCAGCTTAATTCTTGAATTCTTATTTTACTTTCCTCGAAAAATTTATCAGATACTTTACTGATATAGCTGTAATCTGTTAAATAACTAATTCTCTGATTGTAATTATCAAAAGATTCATTTTCTAATTGGAAATTTTCTTTTTCATTATTATATCTTTCTAATCTTACTTCCATCTCATTTTTATTAACATGAATCAAACCCCCTTGCCCTTTCCTCGGCAGCTCTTTGCCTGATTTTTTTTTATATTCTATTAATTTTTTTTCTTTTTCTTCTCGCGATAATAAACTAAAAGTATATCTCAATGTTTCCCTGTCTTTATGCTTGACCACTATGCCCGCTCTTGACCGGTCTAATTCAACTACTTTGATATTTTTTGTCGGTATTTTATCTTTACTAAAAATAAAATATTCTTTACCAATGTAATATTGAGCCGAGCTTATACTCACGTCTCCGCTGTCACGAACTTTTTTTTCAGCTCTTAAGCCGCCATGCTCGCCTGATAATAGATTAAAATCCCTGATAGATATTAAATTTTTCAGCTCCGGGCTAATTTTTCTTAAATATCTGTTTACTCCTTGAATTCTATTTATTCCTTGAGCGCCTTTTTTTGCTGTCCCTAATTTTCCAATATTTTTTATTATTAAAACGTCATTAATTTTAACAAATGCTTCTTTTTCTTTGTCATAAACCTGCAATTCATTGTCTTTATTTCTTCTGCCATTAAGATCTCTAAAAACAGCTGTGGCTAAAGCCAACTCGCGCAGATCAATTTGATCGCCGTTTTTAGCTTCTACATATTTCCAGTTTTTTCCTTTTGAAGCCCCATAAATATCCCATAAATTCAAATAATACTCTTGGCGTTTTATCATATCCTCATTAAAAGCTTCTTTTTTACTTTCCGGAATATTAAATAAGGGCTTAGGAGTAACAGTCGCATTTTCCGCTTTAGCGGTGTCATAATCTTTTTTTGAAATTACTTTTATATCTCTTAAAAGCTCAAATACTGTTATTCTGGTTCCGTAAAATTTTTTAAAACCCGCTTTACCTAAATATTTAATTTCCGCCTGGTCAAAAAAACCACTTTTAAATTTTTCTAAATCCATAATCAACATCCCATCTTTTTTCTTAATAATTTGATTTTTTTCTAAAAAATCCAATAAATTATTCTTTACTCCCTGAATTTCATCTTTTTCGCTTTTTTCTTTCCGATAAAATATTTTTTTTATCTTAGGGATCTCACCTGCCACCAAGGACTTCTTATACTCTTCCGTATCATATGCTTCTAAACCAGAAAAAAACTCTTCAATCATTTTTATGCTGCTACCTCTTTGTCTCAAGCCGTTAGCTGTCCCAAAATTAAGATTATATAATCTTTTTTTGAAATTATCATCATTAAGCATCTTCGACTTATCAACCACCAAATCCCCGTCAATATTCTCAAAAATTCTTTCTGAATATAAAAACTCTTCAAGCTGCTCCTTGATTTGATTTGCCGTTATTTCGTTTTTTTTATAATTACTATCTTCTGTTTTATCATTCATTTCCTCATCCGACGTTTTATTTTCGCTGGTTTGATCTGGCAAGACTAATTCTTTCATATTATTAATTTTAATTATATAAAAAATCTTACTATAACAATTTCTTATTTATAAGAAAGCGACCTACCCGACAGGCGAATAAATTTATCTATACTTTTTTCAACTTTTTATACAAACTCATATATTCCCTAGCCGATTTATTCCAGGAAAAATCTTTTTGCATACCGTTAGTTTGGATCTTTTGCCATGTTTCCGGCTGATTATAATACACAGCCAAGGCATATTTTAATGTTTTGTATAATTCTTGCGATTTAAAATTTTTAAAAATAAAACCAGTTGCTTTATTCAACTTTATATTATAAACTATTTTATATAAATTGTCAACTGTATCAACTAACCCCCCGGTAGCACGCACAACGGGTACGGACCCATAGCGCATAGCGATCATCTGACCCAGTCCGCAGGGTTCAAAACGGGAGGGCATTAAAAATATATCCGAACCGGCGTAAATTTCCTGAGCTAGTTTCACGTTAAACATTAATTGGGCGCTCACCTTATCTGGATATTTTTTAGCCATTTTTTTTATATAATCTTCATATTGTTTCTTGCCTGTGCCTAAAAATACAAACTGGCAATTTAACTTGGCAAATCTTTCCGTTATTAATTCTATACCTTTTTGGCTTACTAAACGCGACACAAAACCGATTAAAGCCACATCTTTATTAGCCGGCAAACCCAGCTTTTTCTGTAAATATATTTTGTTTTTAATTTTTCCGCTGATATTATTATATGAATAATTATATTTTATCAGCGCATCTTTTGCCGGATTGAAAAAATTTACATCAATCCCGTTAATTATGCCGTATAAATCCTTTTTTCTTTTTTTAATTATATTTTCCAAACCATCTCCGTTAACGCTAGCCATTATTTCCTTAGCATAGGTCCGGCTGACTGTATTTACCATGTCGGCGTTTAATATCCCCTGCACCATAAAATTAATATCGCCATCGCGAGCGTCGCGGCTTAAGGTTTTTAATGAATCTTTCGTTAAGCTACCGGTTGATAAAACTTCCGGCAGGGACACTCCTTGATAATTCAGATTATGGATGGTATAAATGGTTTTAGTGTTCCGGTAATAATTTATTTTAAATGCTTTTAACATATCGGGGATAAGAGCCGTGTGGTAATCGTGGCAATGAATAATGTCTGGCTTAAAGCCGGCCGCCGGCAGGGCATAGAGCGCGGCTAGCGAAAAAAATAAAAATCTTTCAGCGTTGTTGCCGTAATACACGCCGTCCTTGCCGAAATATTTTTTTTGTTCAATTAAATAAACAATCACTCTGCTGCCGGGAATATTGGTCTGCCAAAGATTAATTCTTACATATTTCCGGCCGGTATAAATTTCTATATTTGATTTAATTTTTTTTAGCTTATATTTTCTTTTGGCAATAGATCCGTAAAACGGCATGGCCAAACGCACGTCGCATCCTAATTTTTTTAGAGCCGGCGGCAAAGACCCGGCCACATCAGCCAGCCCGCCCACTTTAACAAACGGCGCAATTTCCGCCGAAGCCATTAATACTTTTAATTTTTTTTTCATATAATAATTAATTTATGTTATACTTAAATTATATACTAAAACGTAAAATTATAAAAATTATGGTCAGAGTTTTTTCGCAGACATTCTGCGTAGTAGGGGCTTTAATAGAAAAAAACGGGTTAATCGCTTTAGTAAAAGAAGCGGAGGGACTCGGCAAACCGGACGCAGGCAAATGGAATCAGCCGGCCGGATGGCTTGATGTGGGCGAAAATCCAGTATCTGGCGCCAAAAGAGAGGTTGAAGAAGAAACGGGTTTTGTTTTCACGCCCAAGGCTGTTTTAGGAATGTACTCTTTAGTACGGCAAGATATAGCGCCTTTGCTAAACGGAACTCCGCATGCTATTAAAATAATTTTTACCGGAGATATTGACACTAATAATAAAAAAACTCTCCATAACGATGTTTCGGAATTAAAATGGTTTTTGCCGGAAAAAATTTATAAAATGGACATCTCTGTTTTGCGAGATATGGACATTAAGCAATTGGTTAAAGATTATTTTAGGGGCAAGAGATATCCACTGGAAATTATCAATCATTTTGTACAAGAATAAATTTGAAAAATAAATAATTTGTTAAATTAGATACTATTATAATATATAACATAAAAAATAGACCGGATAAAATCTTCCGGTCTTTTTGTTTTTTACGAATCTATTCTTTTTGCACAGGCACAATTATTTTCCACCCAACAAATTTCGAATTCTTCTCCACTTCTCGGTTCTTTTGGCATAAAAATAACTTTGCTTGAACCCCGAGGAGGGCGTTTATCTAATATATCATAAAACCCATTTCTTCCGTGAAAAACACGTATTAAAATCGGCGTTTCTGGAAATCTACGTCTATTTCGTTTGTGACTTTTTTCAATATAAGCTCCTGACGGTAAAACAAATCTTACCCCATCTTTTAAAACGATTTCCTTTCCGTTTGCCATGTCACACCTCCACAAAGGTTGAAAAATATTTTAATAAAGGGCTATAAAAACATTAATATATTATATATTTATAATAATTTTGTCAATAAATAATATTTTTTACCCTATCTACTTAATAAATACAGCCGAAGAAACTGCTGTTGTCCAAAGACCGTCTTTATTGCCTTCGGCTGACTGGCACAAATGCGTAGTTCTGAATATATGGCCGCTTGCCCGGTATATCTGCTTTCTCTCATCCCAAGCTTCATTAGGATTGAATTCAATGCCTAAGGTTGTGGCCAGCATGGTGGCGGCCAAGTCCTCGGCGTATTCGCCTGATTTTTTCGCGGTTTCGCCAAAAGTATGGTGTTCCGACAGATAGCCGTAATTATTATTGTCTTTGGGCATAGCCACGCCGATGGAAGCGGAAATTAAGCGGTTCGGCTCGTTGGTTTCATTCCTGGCCATTACGCAGAAGACAATCTGGCCCGGTTTTAAATATTCCAAGCCGGCTTCCTTAGTGATTGTCTGGCAATTGGGCGGTAGAATGCTAGACACCATTACTAAATTAAATTTTTCTATGCCGGCTGATCTTAATGCCAGCTCAAAAGAAGCCAGTTTATCTTTATGGACTCCTGCGCCTTTCGTAAAAAACATTTTGGTTGGTACAAACATAATTCAATACATTAGATCATTATTTAATAATTTTTACCGCTCTTATAAATATAAGACCGGATGAATATTATTTAATGAGCCTTATAATTATTATTTAAATTTATTAATTAAACTATTATAAGCCAGTAAATACATGCCGGCGTTCCAGGATTGGCCGGCCATGCCCATGGGTTTGCCGGTTTGGCCATGAAACCACTCATTAAACTGCCAATTATTAATTTTATTTGCTTCGGCTAATTTTTCTAATTCAGATTCAGCCAGCTCTTTTTTTCCTGATTCAGCCAGCGCCATCACCCAAAACCCGCCGACATAAGGCCAAATGCCGCCATTATGGTATTGATAGGGAAAATTTTGATTGTGAATTTCCATATAATCCCGCCAAAACTTTGATTTTTTTGTAAAAGGCCTTAAAACAGTTTTTACTGGATAAGGATAATTAGCTTTTTGCTTTATTAAATAATTTATTATCTTTTTCTTTTTTATACTGTCCGTTAAACCTGATAGACATGCTATTAGATTGCCATAAACATCTTGGTCCTTACCCCAAAATTTATAATTCACAAAACTGACATATAAATCCTTATTAAAACGGTCATTTTTAATATAACTTCTTAGTTTTAAAAACCTTCTGTTTTTTCTGGCTATTTCCTTTGATATTTTTTCCCAGGGATCAAACAAATAATTAAAATATTTTTTTGTCTCCGATTTCCACTTTAAATTATACAGGATTTTCACCCAATACCAAAGGGCGTTTGCATAGAGCACGAAGCCGGAGCGGGGAAATATATCAGCCCAGTCACTGACTTCGTTTTGGCTGACTAAATGAAAAACGGGGTGCTCATGGGCAAAAAGCCAGCTGATTGCTTTTTGAATATTTTTTTTATATTTCTTTTCCAGGGTAGCGCCCTTCACATTATTATCAAAAAACTTAACGGCTATCAGCCACCAAAGCGTGGCGTCAATACAGCCAATATACCAAAAGTCAACCTGTTTTTTTTCCGGTTTTATATAATTGGGTATTTGGCCGTTATCTGCTTGAAATTCCGCTAAAGTAACCAAGCTTTTTTTAGCCGTATCAATTAATCTCTTGTCTCCGCTGACTGCCATGCCCATGGAACAAATAGAAGCGTCGCGGCCGAATATGCTTAAATAATTTCTGTTTTTTGCCTTTTTTGACAAAGAGCTGGCCAGCGCGCCAAAGCGGGTAGAATTATTTATTAATAACTTTTTTGATTCTTTATAACATTTATTAATCAATTTATTATTCATAATTCTTATAAATTTACTGTATTTATAGCTTAATTTTGTGTTAAAAGATTGACAAAATTTTGTTACAATTGCAGCAATTAGGGTTACCTTTGGGGTTTCGCTC
>PETS01000043.1 GCA_002781265.1 Candidatus Falkowbacteria bacterium CG02_land_8_20_14_3_00_36_14
CTCCTAAAATTAATGCTTTAGGTTTATTATTGTTATTTATTATTTTTTTAATAACATTATTATATATTATTAATTGGCTTTTACATGGCCTAGCCGGTGAAGTAATATTATTACCCCATACTTTAGCAAAATGAAGCCATGCTTTATAATTTGGTTTTTTCTTCATAATATAAATTTAATTAATTTAATATTTTTATTATTCCCTTATCTGCATCTACTTCTACTAAGTCACCGTCATGTAATATTTTCGTAGCCATACCCGTCCCAATAATACATGGGATTTTCAACTCTCTTGAAGTAATGGCGGCATGGCAAGTAATACCGCCTTTATCGGTAATAATTGCTCCAGCATAACGCATGGCGGGCAAAAGATTAGGATTAGTGGATGGGGAAACTAATATATTACCATTTCTCATTTTTACAATATCATTAGTAGTAAAAATTAACCTTACTTTACCTTTAACTTTCCCAAAAAATGCGGTTTGGCCTTTTAATTCATTAATATTATTATCATATTTTTCTTTAAATACTTTTTCTTTAATTAATTTTTTTGCAGTTATCCCAGTATAAATTTTCATTCTATTTTTTAAAATTTTACCGGGTGATGATGGTTTATAATATAAAATTGAATATTTTATTCTTTTATTTATTTCCTTTTTATTATATTTCCTTTTTAATAAAACTGCTTCCATTTCCTGCGGCAATATATGTTTTACTTGTATTGCTGATAAACCAAGTCTTTTCGAAATCTCTCTTATTAGTTTGTCAATATGGTAATATGATTTGAATAATATATCTTTCCGAAAATCTTTTATATATATTAATTCGCGTGATAATTCAAACAGATATGAATATTTTTTGTCATGATTTAAATTCAATTCTTCGGAAAACTGTTTTTGTAATTTTTTTAATTTTTTCTTTGCCTTGGTTATATTCTCTATTTTACTTTTTGGAATAACTTTATTTTTAATAGTTTTCTTTATTTTTTTTACAAAATACTCCTCTGTCCATGCAGGACCGTCATAATCAAACGGCAGCCAGCAATAATTTTTATAATGATTTATAATAAGTTTATTAATTTTTAATGATAAAATAGGTAATTTTTTTATTATTGTATTAATATTTTTATTTACAAATAAATTATTAATCACTTTATTTTTTAATATAATATCAATTATTTTTAATAATTTTATTTCTTCAATTTCTCTGTTTGTTTTTTTTAATGAACTTGATAATACGCTTAAATATTTGCCTGCTTGATCAATTTTATTTAATTTTTTTAATTTTAATCTAAGATAATTTTCTAATTTTTCTGTAAATCTATTATTTATACTTTCTATGGAATTAGGGAACCAAAAATATATATAGGCATTAATAAATCTTTTTCTATATTCCATATAAAATCTATAAAGTTCTTTATCTGTTTTTTTTGATAAATCTGAATTAAATATTTTTTGAGTAAATTCTATAAATTCTTTACTTATTAATAGTATTTTTTTTATAGTTGTTCGGATCCAATTATGATTACTAATAATCTTATTTAAGATTAATTTATTTATTCCAACATCATATAATTTTTTGTTAACAGCCCATCTGTTATTTCTTTTGCTCCATTCACTAATCACTTCACCTCCAAGATTTTTACCTGCTAATTTATAAAAATGATACATTATCATTTCGCCAAGCATGCATAATGGCCATATGCTAACTTGATAGTTAGTAACAATAAAAGCTAATTTTTTATTATTTTTTTTCATTATATTTTATATTTTTTACTTTTTTAGCAAATAAATTGGTGAAACTTTAGCCATATCATAATCATGGGAATATAAAACTTTTGCTATTTTAAAATGTTTTTTAACCATGCCTTCTAATGCTTTTTTTTCGTAATTAGTCCAATATTTATCCTTCATTAGCCACCATGATTTTTTAAATTGTTTAAAAATTTTTTTAATTATTATATCTCTTTTTGATTTAATTTCTTTTACCAAATTTTTAATTTTTTCCAAATGAAGAGATATTGAAACTTTTCTGCTTTTATCTGAAAAAATAATTTTCATGGCAAAATAAGAAGACGCTTCTTTAATAGAAATCTTTTTAAGTTTAACCATATCGGAAAGTTTTTCAAGCTCTTTATAGTAATCAGCGGTTTTAAATTTATTTTTATCGCGATAATGCATACGAGTTATAAAATTTCCATCAATTTTTAAAACTCTCTTTATCTCTTTTAAAAATTTGTTCTCAAATCCCCCCATATTACCTATCACAAAATCCCCAATTACGACATCAATGCTAGAAGATTTTATCTTTGCCGACATATCCAGCCAATTGCTTTTTATAAATTTTTCTTTTTTATTCCGCTTTTTTATTATTCTAAACATCGCCTGATACATATCTTTAGTCATATCATATCAACGCAAATGATTTCCGCATTAATATTACGGCTTAATCCATGGAGCATATTTCTTAACTCCGGGGTGGCGCCAAGGATAATTACGCGCGGAGAATCTGTATTTTTTACAGCAATATTAAGCAATAATTCATAATTTTTTATATCGTCTTTGCTCGGCCGGCCGGGTTTAGCAAATTCTTCCCAAACCAATGCCATTCTCGCCCATTTTTGTTCATGCTTTTTAAATTTATTTTTTTTCATTTATTTTTCAAAAATAATTAATGGAAATTGTTTTGTGAACCAATCTTTGCTATGTATTAACACAACCTTCTTAAAATATTTTTTAATCTTACTGATTAAATCTTTATTATTTGGAATCGTCATCTTAAATTCTCCCAAAGCTTTCCATCTTTTTGTTATTTCATTGTATTCATAATAATTGCAAACTCCATTTTTATAAGCATTATTTAATGCCTTTATACTTTGTTTACAGCTAAATGAATCATTTTGAAAATCATATTCAGCCATTACGATGTTAAACCAATTGGCGGCAAAAGGATTTAGGTAATAATATTTTTTTCGATATAAATCAAAAATAGTTTTATAGCTTAATTTTTTATTGTTTTCTCGAATAGCGGTCTTTAAAATTACTTTAGCATTCGGAAAACAATGTTTTCTTATATTAGAAAATAAATTATTATAATCTTTTATAGATATAACGGCTAATACATGATCGCCTAAAAAAATATCAAATTTATCCTTAAAATCCATTCTTCTCCAATCGCTTACAATTAAATTAGTTTCACTGTCTTTACGCCGCATATACTTGCCTAGCTTTATAAAATTATTCCGATCGTATTCAATGCATTTGTAATTAATATCATAATCTCTGCACAAATCCCGATATTCTGGAGTTGAACCTAATATAGCAACTTTAAATTCTTTATTCTTTTTTTTCCCATCTATAAGCTTTTTTTCGATTATTCGCAATTCAGACAAGGAAGGTCTAAGGGGAGGCATAAACAAATGCCATTGCGAAGCAACTGATTTTTTCCATTGTTTTTTAATCATACTTTAAAATTAAAAATTATTATTGAAATACTATGCACTGGAAGTGCATATGTTACAGTTTGTTTAACTCATTATTTTAAATAACTGTTCTGGACTGGAAGTCCAGAGTTTTAACTCAAGCTGGGACAATAAAAAAACAAATACAAAATTTGCCTGATTTATTTTTTTAATTCTTTGATGACTTCTTCAAAAGCGTTTAACACTTCTTTAAATTCTTCTTTGCTCTCGCTACCCGCGGCAATCCTTATTGTATTTTCACCAAGATTCAAAAGCCATGTCTCTTTATGGCCAAAGCTTCCGCCAACGCCGATTTTCCCTTTGCCCGCTTCGTAAACTCTTTTTAAAAAAGCCGAAGAGTCTGGCATATTAATGTAAAATATCGTAACCAAACCTTCGGGAGCAATCTCTTTAACAAGTTCGCTATTTTTATGCTCTTTTAAGTTAGGGTGGCTTACGTCTAAACCAAATCCGCTTAAAAATTTAGCGAGCTCAAGAGCATTAGATGCATGCCTTTTCATAATCTCCGGCATTGCGCTAGTAATATCATCTGGTATTTGTCTTTCGGTTATTGGCTGTAAATATGAGCCGATCTCAGCCCTTTTCTTCTTTATTGCTTTTATTTTGTTGTCATTATTAGAATAAGCAATACCCATGGTAATTTTATCATGGCCTTTTTGGTAATGCTTGGTAGCGCTTTCCACAACAACCATTTCCACGTCACTGTCGCCTAATTCTTTTAATGGATTATAAAGACTGGGGGATGCTAATGTGTTATCCACGATAAGTGAAAGTTTCTCTCTGCTATTTCTAAAAAGATGCTTAACGACACGAACGGTCTCTTTAATCCCGATGTCCTTTATAATGCTTCTAAAAATAAACGGATTATTGCTTTTCTTGAATTCAGCGAATTGTTCCAAGATTTTATTTTCTAAATTCTTGGTTTCTTTGCCATGCTTTTCCTGCCTTTTTGAGAAATACTCATCCAAAAGGTATTCCGGATTAAGTTCTGTCTTGTATCTTTCGTTCGCCTTTTCAGCAAGCTCGATTAACTTCTTTATATCATTAACCTGCATTGTTGTTGCATTAGCAACATCTTCAAGAATAATCAGCCGCGGTTTCTCAGTTTTTATTTTTTCCGCGATCTCTTCCATATCACCGGAATCAACCATCACAATTTTTATTCCTCTCTTCTGAAGACTATTATATATTTCTTTTGTCTGACTATAAACATCCCTGCCGCATAAAACCACATCGCCTGGCTTTAAATTTTCCGCTTCCACGCTCGTATGTATCGCAGCCATACCAGCGTTAAAAAGCGCCGTATCGGGCGTACCAGTCATCTCGGCGAATTTTTGTTCACGACTCTGTAATTCCGGATAACTAAACCTCGCGTAAATATCAACGGGTTCTCCAGCCACATATTTTTTTATTTCTTTTTCCCAGCTTTTCGGGGTGTGATGAGTAGTAATTTTTTCTCTTGTCATATTTTTATATTTCCTCTTAATTAAAAATATTTTAGTTTTATTATTGTTTACTTACCTTAATTGAATGTTTGCTTTTTGGATAATGCATTTTCAGCAATCTTAATAACGTTTTTGGCTGAAGATTATTTAATTCATGAAATTTCGGCTCCTTTTGCGTCTCATCGATAATTCTTAATCCTCTGCCTAGGAATTCTTGAAATTGCTTTGCGGTTTCTATCGGTATATACTCATCCTTTGGACTGCTAACTAAAATCAAATTTATATTTCCAGGAATTTCCTTATTGTAAATTAAATTAAAAATCTTCTTCTGTAATTCTACGTTTTTATTAGTATCCCCTAAATTTATAAATTTTTTACAATACTCATAATATTGCACCATTCCTTCTCCATTAAATCTACCCTCGGCATCGAAAAAATCTTTTTCCTTATCATATTTACTAATAAACCCTGCTAAACTAATAAAATTTCGCACTTTATCAGTTATTTCTTTAGGTAAATTATTTAAAGAGTAAGCATGCCCAGCGGCCCCATTTGAATGTCCAATTAGGTTTATTGACTTAAATTTTGGGGCCAATATATTTAAGGCTGTTTCCGGCTCTCTCGCTATATCCTCAACGGTATACTCTTCTTTACTGCCAATAATATTTTCCCCATTATCCAATCCTGACTTAATTCTTTCTTCACAACTAATATAATTATTAGAACCGTCAACATCCGTTTTGGTACCCCTATGCCTTACGCAGAAGGTAGTGTATTTTTCCTTTAAAAATTCGGGCACAAACTTCTCCTCCATCCATACATTACTATCGCCGGGCATGCCTGGTTCAAAAATTATTAACATCTCATTGCTTGTTTTAGGAATAAAAAGCTTTCCCTCTATTACTTTATTATCTTTTTTTAATTTGACCCAATAAACTTTATCGGCGTCTCCGACTCCTTTTTCATTATTTAATGCAAAAGTTCCTTCTAAATCGATATCTTCTATATTGAGTAAAGATAAAAGTTTTTCTAAACTTTTTTCCCTCTCTCCATTCTGAGAGAAGTTATCTATTCGTCTATCAATTGTCATATATTTTTTAAGAAACTGCTGCTGAATGCTGTATCTAGCAACAGCTCTATAAATTAATTCTTTGGCTTTAAATTGTAAATAAACGTTACTTGCCTTAAACTGCTACCGACCGGCTCCCTTAATTTATCAACAATTATAAAATGTTTCTTAATAATTTTTTCTGTATCTGACAAATCGAAAAGAAACCATTGTTTCTTATAAGGAAAAAATAATTTATCAAGGAATAAAAATAATTCATTATTGCCTTTATTTCTTATATATTTATCTCTTAACTTTTTAACTAATGGCAAGGAAAATATATAACAATTATTTTTCTTTATTACGATTGATTTGAACAACTCTGAGGCAAGATTGGTAATTATCCGCCTGTTTTTTTTAAATTTACTGAATTTATCAATAATTTCTTTAAATTTTTTTATCTCATCTTTATTATAATAACAAACTCTAGTAACAAATCTTCCCTTACGGCTCAATAAAAATTTAATTTTATTTAAAAGCTTATGGATTAAAATAGTAGGGACTTGTGTCGTAATATAATCTCCAAAGATAACATCATAATAACCTTGCTCAAGAGGCATATCTATCCAATTTGATTTTAGCCACCTCTCATTCATAAAATTATTATTTTTAATTAATTCATTCATCGCTAATATCATCTCCATATTATAATCAACTAAAGTAACATTAATATTTTTATATTTTGCTAATAGATCCCTTATCTCTGGAGTAGCGCCCAAAATTAAAACTTTGGGTGATTTAATATTCTTGGTAACTTCTCTTAAAATTTTCTTATAATCATTTAAATTCTTTTTTCCGGGATGCCAAGGTGGAGTTAATAATTGCCACGATTTAGCAAGCTGCTTCCAGCTAGATATATAACTGTCTTTTGCGTTTTTTTTCATATATTTTAAAACAAAAATATTATAGATATTGTACTAATTATAACATATAATTTACTAGTAGTGCTTTAAAAATATTAAATTATTCTCACCACACCCTTATCTGCATCCACCTCTACTAAATCCCCATCTTTTAAAACTTGAGTGGCGATTTTCGTGCCGATGATGCACGGCTTTTTTAGCTCACGGCACACGATAGCCGCATGGCTTAAAATACTACCCTCATCAGTAATTACTGCCAAACTATTTTTAATTAAATGGATATCGTCGGGGCGAGTCATAACCGCAACTAACACATACTTAGCTATTTTTTTATGTTTATAGAAAGTATGATTATATACTCTGCCCCTAGCTATCCCCGGATAAGCTATGTGGCCTTTTATGATTTTAATTTTCTTTTTTTTATCTATAATGATAAAATTATTTTTGATAGTTTTTATTATATTTTTTTCTGTAAATATATATTCTCTATCGCCCTTTTCAATACAAAGATAAAGGTAGCCGCTTTTTCTTCTTTTTAATTCTTTAAATTTAGCTTTTGAAAGCTTATACTTTATTAGAAAGTTCTTTATTTCTTTTAATGTCAGACAACGTAATGAATCGCCGTCAAGACCAATTTTTTTGCCCATTGCTTCAAAAGATGACTTTATTAATCCCTCTAGTTTAGGATAAATTTCCGATATATTATTTCTATCTTCTCCAATTCTATTTAATATTTTTTTCGGTAATTCGTTCGCGCTTTTTTCCATAAAATATCTCCAAAAGCAATTGTACACCCCTAATATTAGATAATATCGGGGGGATATAATTGTTATTATTTTTAAACAATATTCCGGTCTTTTATTAATGTTTTTTTCTATAATATTTAAATCATCTTTAATTTTTTCATAAATTTTATTTATCGGCAAAAATAATTTTTTGTCATAATAATCTTTTCTTGTTTTTATTTTTTTTATAATTTTCTCTGTTTCAACGGCAATATAACGCTCATTAAATAAGGTAGTGAATATATATTTGCCCCCTGTTGCCTTTCCGATCGCACCCACGGCCCTATAAGAAATGCCAAAATTTTTTTTAAATAATTTATTATAAGCGACTGCCACGCAACTCATGGTAAATAAGCTTAAATATCTTTTACTGGCGGGGCGAAGACCGTATTTCTCTATAATATTGTTTAAAAATAATAATTTTTTTCGCGCTGTCATAAAGCAAAAGTTATTTATTGATTTTTTTTATAATTTTTTTCTTTTAATATTCTCACCACACCCTTATCTGCGTCCACCTCCACTAAATCCCCGTCATGCAAAACTTGCGTAGCGATTTTATATCCCCAAATTCATCCGCTTTCTTCTGCGCGTGATGCGGAATTTTTTAAGAATAGGATATTTTTTCCAATATCCTTTTCTTTGACTTTGCCATTTTCTGCTCATTAATATTCAGATCTTTGATCCGGCGCGTGGCCTTAAGAAGATTTTTAAACTCTTTGTTGAGCTCGCTGAAATCGTATTTTTCAACAAATCCCGCATATTTCCGCCAATCAAATTCAGATAGGAGCGCCAAGCTGAAAATATCCAATTCGTCTTTTTGCCCCTTGGCCGAACCGCGGCGATTATGCCAAGCGTAAAGCTTAAGTAGGAGCAAAATCTCCGGCTCGGGAGCGGTAAACCCCTCTTTATTTTTGGAATTTTTTTGTATTTCTTCAATCGGCATTCCCAGCTCCGAATAATACGGAACATAAATGTCTATATCAAAATTTCCTTCACTTACTTCATATTTCTTTAATCTGTTATTTTTCCGAATTTCGCCCGCTTCTTTCATTTTGGCTAAATTTTCATAGTCAACAATAATATCAATATCTTTTGATTTAAGACTCTTGGTGTATAAAAAAACCGCCCAGCCGCCGATGAGAATAAATTGGAATTTGTTTTTTAATTTTTGCAGGTATTCAAAACTTTTTTGAGTGATGAAATCATGATAAAATTGCATATTGTTTATTCCCCTGCGCCAAGAGCGCAGGGCGAATTAAGGAATAATTTTATTTACTTGGAAACCTAAGGGTTCCAAACCTTCCTAAACGGTTCCCTGTGGCAGAGACCGCAGGGTGAAACTATTATAAAAATAATTTGTCCTTCAATGCTTTGATAAAATCCTTAGCATACCAATCTTTCATATTCCAAAGGTCAACAAAAATTTGGATATCAGGAGCCAAAACGCCAAATTTTTGAAGATAGGCGTCGCTTTTTAATACGAATAAATTCGGTTCGCTTTTATTTTTAGAAAATCTATTTTTTATTTTCTCTAAATCATCTCCTTCGGCGTAAACATAAACTTTGGCATAATCGGCCGGCGCATTCTGATATTTCATTATATATGCGCTGCAGCCGCTGAAAATTACGCCATTCGGCATTTCTCCCTCAATTTTAGCCGGACTTTTCGGAATATAAGTTTTATAAATAATTTCTTTTTCCATATTTCTCTGCGTCGCCCAAAGGTAAAGAAACTTTTCTGAATCAATAACGCGAAACCCCCTGCCGGTAACCTCAATGGCGCCGGCGGAACGGGGCGCTTTAAGCGCGTTAAAAACCGTGCTTAATGAAAAGCCGAATTTTACCGCTAAATCCTTCTGCCTGAATTTTGTTTCTTTTTTTTCAATAGCCCGATAAAGAATATCGCGCCAAATTATCTCTTTTTTTGTCATTTCGATTTTTTGATTAAAATATATGCTTCATTTCTAATATATTAGAAAGTAATTTATTTGTCAATATTCAGAAACTGCCGCCTCATACTGCATTAAGGAACTATTTAATGATTCTAATAATTCCCTTATCCGCGTCCACCTCCACTAAATCCCCGTCTTTCAAAACCTTGGTAGCGATTTTCGTGCCGATGATACAGGGAATATTTAATTCCCTGGAGACGATAGCGGCGTGTGATGTTAGCCCTCCTTCATCCGTAATTATCGCTTTTGATTTTTTCATTAAAAAAATAATATCTGGAGTAGTCATAGGTGTCGTTAAAATAAAATCTTTTTTTACTTTTTGAATACTATAATCATTTTGGTTTTTAATAATTAGCACTCTGCCTTTAACTTTCCCCGGACAAGCCACAATGCCTTTTATTTCAGAAATATTAACATCAATATCTTTCTTAATATTATTTATATAATCTTTAGCTTGCTTGCCCGTGATTAAATTTATTTTCTTTTTATCTGAATATATTACTAAATTTTTTCTTTTGTTTAAACTAGGTATTTTTTTCTTTTTTAATATTTTTATCATTTCGGCTGGCAACAACATGGCAGTTTCCTGCCATTTTATCTTCAATCTTCTGCCTATTTCTCTGAATATGAATTGATTAGTATAATGAAGATGATTTAAATTGCCTCTGATATAATCTTTATAATAAGTGCATAAGCCGGCGAACTCTATAGCTCTTTTAATTTGCAGTGTTGATTTTATATTTTTAATTGCTTTTTGAATTTTCTTTTTAAATATTTTCGGTTGATCTTTTAATTGTTTTAGTTCTTTTTTAATTTCAAAATTATCTTTTTTTATTAATTTATTTATCTTATTTCTTAATTCTTTATTACTCAATGGCTTCATATCGCTATAGCCAATATTGAGCCATAAATATTTATTATAATAATTTTTTATTAATTTTTTTATAATAATATTATTTTTTACTTTTTTTATTTTTAACACTACTTCTAATAATTTAATCTCAGCTTTAGCTGTAAAACTTCTTTGGGAAGTTAAAAATAAATCTGCTAATATTTTTTCGTTATCTTTATTTTTAACTCTTGATATTACAAATTTTTCCAATTCCTTTATTAATTGCCGATTAACATTTCTAATCACCACTACAAGAGAAGTATGCTTAATATAAACATTTGTTGATCTTTTATATAAATTTATCAGCTTATTTATGCTTAATTTTTTTAGATTTATTTTTTTTACATTCTCGCAAAAATTATTTAAATCGGTTGCTGTTTGTAATGCATATTTTTCCAATTTATTAATATAATTTCTGTTTTTCTTTACTTTTTCTAATATATAATTTCCTGCTTTTTCCAAGCTTTCTTTTTCTAAAAAACATTCTGTTTTTCCATTTTCACTAATAAAATATGCATAAACCGATGAAGAAAATAAATTATTTTTGAATACTAAACAGAAAATATAAAAATAATATGGAAATACTTCTCTCTCCCATTCCCAAGTTAATTCTGGTATTTTTATTTTAATAATATTTTTAGCCATATTATTTTTTACCCTATTTGTTATCTCGATCCGCCAGCTAGCGGAGAGAGAGCCCTTTTTAATAGCTCTAAACTTTAATAATCTAAAAACTTTATTTGTCGTAATGATCAAAGGATCTTTCGACTTCGCGGAGTTTATCCCGTTGCATAACGAGAATACGCTCAGGATGACAAAAAAAATTAAAATTATTTTACTTTTAAACTATTCTTACAATCCCCTTATACGCATCCACCTCAACCATATCCCTATCTTTCAAAACTTTAGTGGCAATTTTCGTGCCGACGATGCAGGGAATTCGCAGTTCTCTGGAAATTATTGCGGCATGTGAAGTTATGCCTCCATCGTCAGTTATGATTGCTTTAGCTTTTTTCATTATAGAAACATATGAAGGGTTGGTAAAATGAGCCACTAAAATATCTCTTTTTTTAATTTTATAAAATCACTAGTTTTATTTATTATTTTAACTTTTCCTCTAGTTATACCCTTGAAAGCTGGCGTACCTACTATCGTTTTATAATTACTGCTTACTACTTTGTATTTATTCCTTAATTTTTTTAATAATTTTTTGTCGTAAATAAAAATAAAATCTTTATTATTAAAATTTCTCCATGATATATATTCTCCTTTAGTTCTTTTTTTAATTTCATTAAATTTAAATAATTTATTTTCTTTCAAATAATCTATTATTTCTTTATTCGTTAAAGATAAAACATCTTCATATAAAATATTGGGATATTCTTTATTAAGTATAAAATATAATTGTTTATAAAAATCCCTGAAATATGACTGTGACAATTTCCAGATTTCAATTCTTTCGGTTCTAATATTCACATAATTATGGATCAATCGGATTAATGATTTTAAATGGTAATTACCCGATAAATCATTTAATAAATTATTATATAATCTCTTATTTTTTACCGCACTCTTTCCAAGGGCATATATCTCTTTGATTTTATTTTTTGATTTTAATTTTCTAGCATCGTTTATAATGTCTTTTTTGCTTAATAATTTTTCCCTATAAGTGTATTCATTTAAAAATTTATATTTATTTAATATATATTCGTAATCAATTTTATTGCCCATTCTCACTAAATCTAATTTATACTGCTGATACTTAAATATTATACTGGGGTAAGCGACAATATTAAAAATTTCCATTCCTTTATTTTTATAATTTTTATATAATATTTCTTTTAATTTTGGCTCAAATATTTCTTCTATCAAATACGGGGTTATAAAATAAATGCTGAAATTTTTTACTGTTTTTATCCATTTTTTATAAACGGCTAATAATTCTTTTTTGCTTTTTATATTTTTCTTTATCAAATGTTTTTAGTTTTTTCTTCGCTTGGATAATAGTATAGGGATGAAGCTCTCCATAGCGGGAATAAATCCACTCGTATTCTTTAACATGACTGGCCAAATTATCGGCATGCAATAAATCATATTCTTCTTTTTTATAAAAATTATCTTGAAGCGGCGTATTTAATCTGCTTAATAATTCGTTAGTTTTTTTAAAAGATAATTTTAATAGTAATTTTTTAAATAAATTTTCTTCTACTTTATCTTCAATAATCTGGACTGAATATAGAACCGGAATATAGGATTGATAAGCTTCACAAAAAACTGCTAAGTCGGATCTAACTGATTTTATTAATTTATTTTCTCTTTTATAGCACTCTTTTTTCACTTGCTTAAATTTATTTATATTTAACCATTCTTTATATACTATGTTTTCAGACTGCTTCACTTCCTTTTTTGAAAAATAAAAATTACTATCTGCGATAACCACATTATCAATGTTTGTTTTCCCCTTAGCAAATTTTTTTAAATATTTTCTATTGCCATAGCCGGTTAAAATAAGTGATGCAAAAAAGTGGATTTAGAGAAAGATTACCTGGGGCTGATCAATGTCAAAGCTTTTGACGCCTGGCGATTTGTTGCCGATCTCCCTGATCGGACTCTTTTCTTGTCCGGTAGAGAACTTCTGATCTCCCTCGGCCTCAAAGATATTTATGAAAAGGCCAGATCTACGAACTTTGTCCGGAATTCAAAACCGGAGCAAAAATCAGCTAATACCCCCTTACATCCCTCCTCTAATCCCCCATTTAGCCGGCAATGTATTTTTTTACTTGTCGGCCTTCTTTTTTTAAAAAACCTTATTCTAAATTTTTAATTTACCTCACCCCAACCACCTGCCTGCCGGCAGGTCTACCTATAAAGGATAAAGGGAATGAAATTATATCAACGACTGCAATTTTTTTAGCACTTCCGGCAGAAGCGGAGTAATTAGGTTAGCGACTTTTAAAAAAAACGGGGCTAACTGGGAATTAGCCATCCAACTGCCGAATAAAGTATTGATTAACGCGTAGCGGGAAGAGACATATAAAATTAAGCCGAGCGCTAAAGCTCCCTCTATAAAGCCGAATATGGCGCCAGCCAAACGGTTGATAGTTTTTAAAAATGGGATAATAGAAAGCAGGCCGAAAACTTTGTCTAATAAAGAAAACAAAAAGCTGACGACTTTGGTTATCAATGAAAATAAAATTAAGAAGGAAAGAACTTTGCCTAAATTATTGTATCCGAAAAAAAACTTGACAAAATATCCGAAAAATTCCAAATAGAAGCGGCTGGCCAAAAAAGCGGCCGCTATAACTCCGACCAAAGAGCCGATGGTCCTGATTAATCCGAAAAAAAAGCCGTAAAAAATAAAGCCAGAAAGAAGAATTAATAAAATGACGTCGAAAATGCTAATCACTAATTTAAACGAATTTAAAGCGAATTTAACTAATGCTTGTCCGCATAATTCGTATTATTAAAATTATATTAAAATCTTTGTCTTTCATTAACGTTAACCTTTTTTTCCACGAGATTGCTTCGTCATTCCGCTTCGCTTCATTCCTCGCAATGACGGAGGGATGCCTGTTTGTCATTGCGAGGAGCGGAACGATAGTGTAACAACGCGACAATCTCGGTAAAACAAATTTATAATGTCTCTTCAACTAAATCTTTCCATTTAGGATTAATGCCATCTATTATTTCAATTTTCTTTTTTCTGGAACCGGCCTTAATCTGCTTTTCTCTGGCAATGGCATCATTTATATTATTATATGTTTCGCAATAAACGACTTTATTTATGTTATATTTAGATGTAAAACTGTTTTTATTTATTTTTTCTTTATACTGATTGTCTTTGTTTAATAAATTATTGGTTACTCCGGTATATAATACATTATGCCTTTTGTTAGTGCTTAGATACACATAATACAGTTTTCCCATATTAATTCTGTAATCTTTGTTTAATGCTTTTCCCGAGATTCC
>PETS01000085.1:0-632 GCA_002781265.1 Candidatus Falkowbacteria bacterium CG02_land_8_20_14_3_00_36_14
TAACTATGACATTTCTATATTGCCGGTACTATGACATTATCATGTGGGCGGGACATATTTAAGTAAAATAAAGCATTATTTTTCTATTTCAGATTTTTTTTCTGCTGGCTTATTTTCCGTTTTCGGTTCTATCGGCGGCGCTTCTGTTTTTGCTTTCGGCCCAATCTTTTCTTCTTGACTTTCTTCTTTTTTCTTTTTACCGAGTTTTGAGGCCTTGACTTTTTTTCCGATTATTATTCCTTTTTCCACCAATAAATTATTTATGGTATTAGACATGCCTGATCCTTTTTCCAGCCAGTATTTAATTCTGTCCGCTTTTGCTTGCAGATTTTTTGTATAAGGATTATACGAACCTAAAATTTCCAAAGACCGACCGTAAAGATCCCGCGCTTTTTCGGAGATAATTAAGCGATACATTGGCTTATTCTTTTTTCCCACTCTGGATAATCTAATAATTAGCATAGTTTATAAATTAATTATTTTAAAGTTAAGATTAATATTAAGTTATTTAATAAATATTGTCAATTTTATTTTTTTATTTTGTGGTGTTTGTTGGAAAAAGTCAGAACTCATTTTGAACAAAATCCCGAATGATTGCCGCCCGCAGGGCGGCAGAACCAAAACTGAACGCT
>PETS01000085.1:649-3450 GCA_002781265.1 Candidatus Falkowbacteria bacterium CG02_land_8_20_14_3_00_36_14
TGCCCGCCCTCGCTTTCGCCGCTTCTTTTTTCGCCGCCGCAATTTTTCGTGCCAGCAAAATTGGCGCGCCGCTTCCGCATATCTTATCAAAACATTATGCTTCTGTCATTATCTTTGTGATCTGATTTTCTATTTCAATGATTTTATTTTTATCATTCCGCAAAACTTTTGGGATTTCAATTTCTTTGATAATTTTTGCTGGTAACGCCGACAAAATATAAATCTTATCTGCCAAAAATACCGCCTCTTTGAGATTGTGGGTAATAAACAAAATTGTTGTATCAAGTTTTTCTTTAATCTCCAAAACAAGCTCGTGCATTTTCTTTCTTGTTTTAGGATCAAGCGCACCAAACGGCTCGTCCATTAAAATAAATTCCGGTTCTACTGCCAAAGTTCTTGCTACCGCAACCCTTTGTTTCATACCGCCGGATAATTCATGAGGATATAAATTTTCAAATCCCTTCAATCCAACAATATCAATGTATTTTACAACTTTCTCGTCTAAATTAGTTTTATTTTTTAATTTCAAACCAAAAGCAATATTTTCTTTAACTTTCAGCCAAGGAAAAAGCCTTGTTTCTTGAAAAATTACCCCGATTTGTTTGTGGGGCGATACAATTTCTTCATTTCCAAAAAATATTTTCCCTTTTGTTGCCGGAATTAGACCGGCAATGATATTAAAAAGAGTAGTTTTACCACAACCGGAAGGACCTAAAATTATACTTGTCTCGCCCTTATCTAATTTGAAATTTATATCGCCCAAAATTTTCAGCGATTCGCCGTTGTTTACAAAATTTTTGTTAATGTGTTCAACTTTTATCAATTTCATATCCTTTTTACTTTTGATTTTTCAGCCCAAGGAAACAAATAAAAATATCCGAGCTTAAATAATTGATCAATTATAAAACCGACTAAACCAATAATGATTATTAGCGCGAAAATATCGGTTGTGTGTAAAAATCTTTGCGCCAGAATAAGACGATAACCCAGTCCGGAATTTGCAGCGATTACTTCGGCTAAAACAACCAATGCCCAAGCTCCGCCCATTTCAATTCTGGCCATATCCCAAATGTTCGGCAAAGCGCGAGGCAAAATTATCTTTTTGAGTATTTGCCATTCATTCGCGCCAAAAGTTTTGCCGACTTCAATATATTCTTTTTCAACATTGGCGGCAGCTACGCTGGTATATAAAATTATATATGGCAAAATACCAATAAAAATTAAAAATATTTTTTCTGTTTCGCTAACGCCGAACCATAATATTGCTAAAGGAATAAAAGCGGCAACAGGGATATAGCGTAAAAAACTGATATTCGTTTCTATAAATGCTTCAATTTTTTTAAAAACACCGCAAAAAATGCCAAGCGGAAGCCCAACTATTAAGGCCAAAATAAAACCGAAAAGCACCCTAATAATACTTACCAAAATATCTTTCAAAATATTACCGCTAACAAACAAATTAAAAATATTTTTTAGAGTTTCGGTAGGAGTTGATAAAAAAATCGGACTTACTATTTTTAGATAACTTAAGACGGCCCAAATTAGAATAATTATAATTGAGCCGAATAAAGCGATAATGACATACTTCCATTTAGGAAGTTCTAAATGTTGACCGTTTTTCTTCATAATAAAAAATTACCTAATTTTGTCTATCACGCCCAAATCAATAATTTCATTTGCTTTCAAATCTTTAGAAATCATTTGATCCTCGCGAGCAATATCAATAATTTTTTGCGCAACATCAAAAGTTTTGCCCTTACTGTCTATTGAACCAAAATAAGACAAATTTGAATCTTTATCGTCCCAGCGGATAGTTTTGATCAAATCGGCAAATTCGTCAGGTTTCAAATCAAATTCTTTTGCCATAATCGCATTGGCTTCGTTTGGGTTATTCTTCCAGTATTCAATTGCGTCAAACCAAGCTTTCATAACACCGATAACTTCTTTTTTGCGGTTAGCCAATACTTCAGGACGAACTACTGCAACATCAACAATGACTCCGGGAGCATCTTTACTGGAAACTAAAACATGACCGCCGACTCTCTCGCTGGCTTTGGAGAGCCACGGCTCCCAAGTTCCCGCCGCGTCAAGTTGACCAGATATAAAAGCTGTTCCGGCGGTATCAGCATTTGGCATATCTTGAAATACAATATCGCTTGATGACATTCCTTGTTCTTTCATTAGGTATTTCAATAGAAAATATGGCGGGTCGCCTTTTGTCGCGCCGACTTTTTTACCTTTCAAATCTTGTATTTTGTTTATTTCTTTTGTTGCTACAATTCCATCTGCCCCTAAACTTGTATCAAGAGCCATAAAAATTTTCCCATTAACGCCTGCGCCAAAATCCAAAACTGCCATATCAATTGTTTCAGCGGAAATGTCAGCCCCGCCGGAAGAAAGCAATTGTCGGCGGACTTGCGCCTCTTCAACTTTTTTTATTTCAACTTTCACGCCGTATTTATCAAAAAACCCCTTTTCTTTTGCCAAATAAAAAGGCGCGTCACCAAACCAACTTCCTTGATGAATTATTACTAACGACTTTTGATTTTCAGCGGATTTTTGATTTTCAGCGGATTTTTGATTTTGGTATAGCCAAATTCCGCCGGCTATGGTTATAACCGCAACGATTAAAACGATAAGTGTTTTTTTCATAATGTTTCCTTAAAAATTAAATTTATTAAATGACCTTTGACTATATTTTACCCCCCCGTTTATTTTAGCAATAGCTTGTGATTTTTCCATAATTGGATACATTCTTCTCTTAAAACATCTTTGATAATTTTAATTTGATTCCCACTTTT
>PETS01000115.1 GCA_002781265.1 Candidatus Falkowbacteria bacterium CG02_land_8_20_14_3_00_36_14
CTCAAGAAAAAATAGCGTCTACATTATTTTTATCTTTAAATAATATTAATTATCCACAGAAGGTAGCTTTGACTCTGCAACAGTACAATATTTGCATTTTCTTTAATTTTACGCTACTATAAAAACATTATTCATAATAATACTTTATTTTTATTTAATTTTAAAGAAAATTTAGTATAATATATCAATAATAATTAATTTATTAAAGTGAATATTCATTTAGAAAATTTTATTAAAAAAAAATTCAAAAAACCGGGCAAAGTGCTTGATTTAGGAGCCGGAAAATTTAATGATGTTAATGATTTTAAAAAATTAGGCTGGTTTATAATAGGAGTTGACAAAGCCACCGGAGTAGATCTGAATAAGCCCTTTCAATATGAAGAGAAGTTTGATTTAGTTTATTCAAACTACGTTATCCAATTTATAGACAATAAAGAGATTTTTATTAATACTTGTTATAATAATCTTAAAATTGGCGGCTGGCTATTTTTGCAAACATTTGCTCAAGGCGATAAAATTATGAAATATAAAACTTTAAATGAAGAGCAACTGAATAGTTTGCTCAAAGATAAATTCAAAAAAATTAAAATAAAGAAATATAATGAATTTGATAATTGTCCAGGGCATAAACATTGGCATCAAATTTTACAAGCGGTGGCGCAAAAGAAGTAAAAAAAGTTAATAGGCACTTTGAAAACAAAATATAAGGAGAGTGGACATGGATTATACGGCGTTAGTTTTTACACCATACTCTGTGCGTATGGGAATCGTAAGTATTATATTATCTGACATTAAAAAAATCGTTCCTTATAAAATGTTTTATCAGGGGCAGGTGAGTCTTCGTGAAAAAGATGTAAAAATCATATACCCTAAGCTAATAAAAAAATTTTATTTCCCAAAAATTATCCAATGTCTAACAGGCGGCGAAGCAAGATTCGTATTGGTGGCCGCGCCAAAAATTCACAGTAAAATTAATCGGTTAAAAGGTAAATTTTTTTATGTAGACGGGGTATTGATAATTGATGGCCTTCGCAGACAATATCAGAAAAATGGTCTGGATTTTGAGTTTATTTTTCACTCAACCGATTCTAATGCGGAGACCGATGAAATTGGACGCCATCTTTTTAAAGAAAAATATCAAATTATGTTCCAACGCGGATTGAAAATTCAATAAAGGACCAACGGTTAAATTTCTGTTGGTCCGCCTTTTTTAAAATAAAACTTCTTAATTGATAAATTGTGGTCGCTCAAAAAAAAGAAATTATAATAAATGATATAAATCCGTTGGCAAGCGATTACAACGGAAATTATTTTTTTTCACTTTCACCTTATATTGATTTAAAAATTTCATGTGGCGCAAAACTGATCTTGCCTCGTAGCGGCAAATATTTTATTGAAGCATTGAAAGATACCAATTTGCTTGATAAAAAAATTTTGGATATAGGAACCGGCTACTTCGGATATCTTGCCAAGCATGCATTATTTTTTGGCGCTAAAAATGTCGTTGCAGTCGATATTAATAAAAAAGCCATAAATTTTGTCAGAAAAAACTTTTATTCAAAAAATATTGATTTTAGAGTTAGCAATGTATATTCAGCCATAAAAGGAAATGAAAAATTTGATGTTATTATCAGCAATCCTCCGCAATTAACATCTAACATGAAAGGCCGAGTTCACGACGTGGCCGGACGCGACGGATTAAGCATTATTAAAAAAATAATTAGTGGATTCAAGAAGCATTCTTTAAAAGGAGGGGTTATTTACTTATTAATTTTTGATTTTTTATTTAATAGAACAGAAGAACTATGCAATAAAGCTGGTTTAAATTGTAAAATTATTGCATTTTACAACAAAAAAATCAGGGTGGGGGGAGAAACCGAAAAGAGAATAAAATATATAGAAAAAATATACCCGAATTATAAATTTATTAAAAAAGACTGTTATTCACATAAGATTTTTATTTTAAAAATATACTAATATGCGCGTAACAATTAAAGTCGCCGCGGTAATTGTAAATAAAAAAAATGAAGTTTTGCTGATTAAAGAAAGACAGGGGGGGGAAGGAAATTTTAAATGGAACCTGGTAAAAGGCACCTATGATGACAGCCGGGAAACTATTAAAGATTGTATTAAAAGAGAGATTAAGGAAGAGATTGGATTGAACGCGAAAAATTTTAAATTAAAAAAAATTTTTCACTACGGCGATAACGACAATTTAAGAATACTTTTCGTTTTTTCAGTAAATTATATAAGCGGAGATATCTTGATACCGCCTAGAAAAATTCAATTATTGAGAAATGAAAATATTAATAGTTTTGAATGGTTTAATGAAAAAAAAATCAGTTTGGTTGGTAAGAAAGATTTTATGGCTTCATATGTTTACTTGTCATTGAAAAAAATGGATGAAAAAAAAGACGATATTGAAATTATTAAAATTTAACTACACGCCGACCTTGTCGGTAGAATTATAAATTAATTGACTTCGTCCGTAAAATATAACCATGGACAGCTTATCCGCTTTGGGTGGAACCAACTTCGTAGGTGGATTTCTTTATTTATTAAAAATAAAATAAATATTATATTTTAAAAAATTATTAATTATTTTAGGAAGATATCAAACACAACCTTTTTAAAAAGATAGACACCGCCACCATCATTTCTATGAGCGTAAATCCTTGGCTGTTTTTTGGTGTTTTATGGTTCATTTGAATAAATTTGGGAATAAATATTTTATCATCTAATATATAATCAATATAGCATAATTTGCGTAAAAAAATAAGGGCGAAATCCGCCCTTTATTTTAATTCAACTTTTGTTTAATAGGTAAATTCAAGGTTTAACTGCACCACTTTCAATATATTTAGCAATTACTTCATTGGGAGTTAAATAATTTAATTTTTT
>PETS01000121.1:0-2883 GCA_002781265.1 Candidatus Falkowbacteria bacterium CG02_land_8_20_14_3_00_36_14
CATAAGCAATTATTTCCTAAATGAATTAATTGCTCATATTAACATACTTTAGGGTGGTGCAGTAGGGTTTGAATCTTGTGTAAATTTATTGATATTGACATTTAATAAAATAGTATTATACTTATATTAATATGAATTTTTATTCCATCCAAAATCTGTTTATGAACGAAATAATGCTATCCATAGCCGTATTATTGGTATTAGTAGTCAGCATTATCATTAGTGTTGGTTATTGGGTGGCTAATAAAGAATAAAAAACAAAAAATTTAAGATAACAGCAAGCCATCCAAGGAAAGCCAAGGATGGTTTTTAAAAACGTTCTTTTTATAGGAGGGATATAAAAAATTTATAAGGGGCAAACTTTTAACCTTATTTTTGAGGAGGTAAATCATGCCGGAAGGAAATAAGGAAGTAGAAGTAGCAGGCGTAGCAAGGGAAATTCCTTTATATTATGAAGAAGACGGACAATCGGTTACTGGCTCTATGAGCAATGAAGTAAGCAATATACTTGTGAAACTTCAAAGAAATTGTTTAAACATTACTCAAGCCTTAATAAAAAAACAAACTGCCAAAGAACAGGATCTTATAAATTTGCAAAAAAAAGAGAAAGATTTAATAAGTCAGCAAAAAAATTTGCTGAAAAAATTACCTCATTAAATAAAGTTTTGTTAGATATGAATATTTTACGCGCATAATGGTGTTAATTGGCAAATAGTCAGTTAATTATGATCCCTTCCTGAATTTAGGCGCTGGGTCAACATCCTAGTCAGCCTAACATAAGGGCGCTAAAATTTTAAAATTCATTCTAACAAAAACCCCGGGCCCCCTGCCCAGATATAAGCGGAGGCAGCTCCCCCAGCCGCCTCCGCCCTTTTTAAAAATTATTAATTTATATAAAAATGAACATACTGCGAAGAATACAGAAAATTATCATTAGCATTATCGCCATTATTATTAATGGTAATTTTTTATATCCTTGGCAAGCATAGTTAAGAAAAAAAATAAAAAAATAAAAAGACCGCTACCAAAGGAAAGCGGTCTTTAGTTTAGATCTTTTGATTTAATTTTTGTTCTTTGATAATATGATATTATTATAAATTAGTAAATTTACAGAAAAGGAGGAAAAACAATATGCAACATATAACTATTTATGACACGACCTTAAGGGACGGAACGCAGGCAGAGGATATATCGCTTTCGGTCCATGACAAACTGCGCATTGCTAAACAGCTTGATCTTTTTGGGGTCCATTATATTGAAGGCGGCTGGCCCGGATCTAACGTTAAAGACAGAAAATTCTTTAATGAAGCGCGAAAGCTTAAATTAACAAACGCGAAAATTGCGGCATTTGGAAGCACTCGGCGGGCAGGCATTACGCCGGGAAAAGACTGGAATTTAAGAGAAATAGCAAAATCAGGAGCTTCCGTGGCTACCATATTTGGAAAATCATGGGATTTTCATGTAGTACATGTGCTTAATGTTCCGCTAGCCGAAAATTTGAGCATGATTGCGGAATCAATAGCTTATCTAAAGAAAAGGATGCCGGAAGTTATTTATGATGCGGAGCATTTTTTTGACGGTTTTAAAGCTAACCCGGTATATGCCCTAAGCACCTTATTGGCTGCCGCGAATGCCGGAGCAGATGTCATCGTTTTGTGCGACACCAACGGCGGTACCATGTCTTTTGAGATTGCGGAAATAATTGAGCAAATAAAACTGCGTATTTCTACACCTCTGGGCATTCATACCCATAATGACTCCGAAATGGCGGTAGCGAATGCGATTATGGCGGTCAAACATGGCGCGGTGCAAGTTCAAGGCACGATTAACGGTTATGGCGAAAGATGCGGAAACGCCAACCTTTGCTCCATTATCCCAAATCTCGTGCTAAAACTCAAGATGCTTTGTGTCCCGGAAGAAAACTTAAATAAGCTCAAAGATCTTTCTGGGTTTGTATCCGAAATCGCCAATCTTCCGCATAGCAAACGTTCTGCTTATGTAGGAGATTCTGCTTTTGCCCATAAAGGAGGAATTCATGTGGATGCTGTCCGCAAACTAGCAGAAACTTATGAGCATGTTCGTCCTGAATCAGTGGGCAATCTGCAAAGAATTTTAGTTTCAGACCTTTCCGGCAAAGGAAGCATATTATTAAAGGCCAAAGAATACGGCCTTGATATTAATGGCAAGACAAAGCAGGTAAAATCGGTTGTAAATTATTTAAAGCAGTTAGAGCATGACGGATTCCAGTTTGAAGGGGCGGAAGCGTCTTTTATGATTTTAATGGATGATAAGCTTAACGGTGGAAGCAAGAAATTTTTTGAGTTAATCGGATTTCGGGTTATTAATTCAAAAAATGACAGCGGAGAAACAACTTGCGAAGCCACTATTATGCTTAAGGGTCCTGACGGAAGCATTTCCCATAAAGCGGCCGCCGGCAACGGACCGGTAAATGCCCTGGACAACGCTTTAAGAAAAGCTCTTTATGTTTTTTATCCGGAATTGAGAAATGTTATTCTCACTGACTATAAAGTCCGCGTTTTAAACAACCGAAAGGGAACTGAGTCAAATGTCCGTGTTTTAGTTGAATCAAGCGACGGCCATGACCATTGGGGAACGGTCGGAGTGTCAAAAAACGTGATTGAGGCTTCCTGGCAGGCATTGGTTGATAGCTTAATTTACAAATTGATGAAAAATAAATAATAATATATTTTTATAAAATTTTTATATCCCGCATCTAATCAATGCGGGATTTTTTCTAGGGTTGACTTTTTTTATAGAAGATATATACTGGTACTGTCGCCAATTAAATTTTTTTATCTAAAATTAGCAAAAATAATTTTATTTGATTTTTGTCAAATTTGGCTAATCTTAAAAATAATTTTT
>PETS01000121.1:2907-4910 GCA_002781265.1 Candidatus Falkowbacteria bacterium CG02_land_8_20_14_3_00_36_14
CTATGAATAATCATATGAAAAATATCAGCCCAAAAGCGTTATTATTAAGCTTATTGTTATTACTTCCCCAACGGGTGGCTGATTTTCATATATAAAAAATATAAAATAAAAATAAGAAAGAAGCCACCGAAAAGGGTGGTTTTTTAGTTTGATCTTTTGATAATTTATTAATAATAAAAGAAATCCATAAAAAGGAGGAAGGGATTATGAGCGGAATTGTAAAAATTTTTGATACCACTTTAAGGGATGGGGAGCAGGCGCCGGGATGCAATATGAATATTGAAGAAAAATTAAGAGTAGCCCGTCAGTTAGCGGCATTAAGAGTAGATGCGATTGAAGCCGGTTTTCCTATTGCCTCTCCCGGGGATTTTCAAGCCGTGCAAAAGATTGCTCGTGAAATCAATGGGCTGGTAATTTGCGCGTTAGCTCGGGCGACAGAAGAGGATATTAAATGCGCTTGGGAAGCCATTAAAAACGCAGAGAAACCAAGAATTCATACTTTTATCGCCACTTCTGATATTCATCTTCAGTATAAGCTTAGGATGAGCCGGGAAGAGGCGCTAGAACGCGCGGTTTGGGCCGTGCAGTTGGCCAAGAGGTACACTGATGATGTGGAATTTTCCGCCGAAGACGCATCGCGTTCTGATGTGGACTACCTTTGCCAAGTGATTAAAGCTGTTATTAAGGCGGGAGCTACGACCGTGAATATTCCTGATACAGTGGGATACGCTATTCCCAATGAATTCGGCCGGCTGGTCGCTACCATCCGGGAGCGTGTGCCTAATATTAATCGAGCGGTGATTAGCGTCCATTGCCATAATGATCTGGGACTGGCTGTAGCCAATTCTTTGGCCGCTGTGCAAAACGGGGCGCGCCAGTTAGAGTGCACAATCAACGGCCTGGGCGAAAGGGCAGGGAATGCTTCTATGGAGGAGGTGGTGATGGCTATCCGCACCCGCGGAAGTTTTTTCGGCATGGATAATAATATTGAAACCAAGAAAATTTGGCAGAGTTCCCGGCTTGTCAGCGATATTACCGGTATGCTGGTTCAGGCCAATAAAGCCATTGTCGGCGCTAATGCTTTTGCCCATGAGGCCGGCATCCACCAGGACGGTTTTTTAAAGAATAAAGAGACATATGAGATTATGATTCCAGAGTCAATCGGGCGTTCTAAAAGCACTTTGGTATTAGGCAAGCATTCAGGCCATCATGCTTTCCGGCGACAGTTGGAGGAGTTGGGATATAAATTGACCGATGAAGAGGTTAGCCGTGTTTTTAAGCGGTTTAAGATTCTAGCAGATGTTAAAAAGGATATTTTTAATGAAGATATTGTGGCACTAATCGCGGAGGAAGTTTACATAATTCCTAATATTTTTGAGCTTGAGCATGTTGAGGCCCATAGTATTATGGGTCAACTTCCAAAAGCTAAAGTCCGAATGCGAGTAGATGGCCAAAGCATGGAAATGGAATCAACCGGCGATGGCCCGGTAGATGCTGTCTATTCCGCGATTAAGAAGATCGTCAAAAATGATTTCCCCTTAGTTGGCTATTTTGTCAAAGGGATTACGGGCGGGACTGATGCTTTAGGGGAAGTGACTGCCCGTATACAAGACGGCGAACAGGTAGTTAACGGCCGGGGTTCAGACACGGATATTATCATGGCTTCGACCAAGGCGTATGTAAATGCTCTGAATAAATTAGAGCAATGGCGTATTAGCCGAAAAAAGAATGGAAAATAAAAATTACTTTGAAAGGCAGAAAAACAATTAAGTTATCTGCCTTTTTTTTGCTTCTAAGTATTGTGGAAAAATGGTTTTAAAATTAATACATTAAAATATTATTTGCCAATATTAAACATTTTTATAGAATGTGAATAAGTTCAGACACATATTGGACTGCGAAGCAGGCCAATATGCAAACAATTTACACGCTTAGAGGGCTAAAGGATTTTAATCGATTGTATAATTCAGACTGTCCGAAAACTATTTTTTTTGTCATTCCCG
>PETS01000030.1 GCA_002781265.1 Candidatus Falkowbacteria bacterium CG02_land_8_20_14_3_00_36_14
TCGGCAATTTGGTTTGGATCCAAGCCGGTGGTGGGCTCGTCTAAAATCAAAATATCCGGCTCGTGCATAATCGCCTGGGCCAGCCCGATGCGCTGGCGATAGCCCTTGGATAATTCTTCTATGGGCTTTCTGATTACCTTTCTAATGCCACATTCTTCACTGACTTTTTTAATCCTTTTTTTGATTTCGCTTTTAGGTATTCCCCTAATTTCCGCAATAAATTTCATATATTCATAAACCCTCATATCGTCATATAAAGGAACTGTCTCGGGCAAATAGCCAATTTTTTTCTTTATGGATAGAGAATCCTTTTCTCCGTCCAGGCCGTCAATTTTTACCTGGCCGCTTGTGGCCGACCAGAAAGAAGTAATGATTTTCATAGTAGTGGTCTTGCCGGCTCCGTTCGGCCCTAAAAATCCTAATATTTCCCCCCTTTTTACCTCAAAACTGATATTATTCAATACTGTTTCCGAACCGAATTTTTTTGTTAAATTTTTTATCTCAATCATATTTATAAATACAAAATAAAATAATTAAATATATACGAAACTAACGAATTAAAAATGAAAACTTTATATTATCAATAAAACTTACATAATTATATAACAAATAAAAACATTATGGCAAGACCTTTGATTGTGGATAAAATATTAAATAATAATATTTCTTGTTTAATTGCTTTATTGTTTTTTTCTTAATGCTATTTAAATTCATCTAATTCTACCGCCTTTATTATAACTTTATTTCCTCTTTGTATTTTCAAGCCAACCTTATCTCCGGGCTTATATTTCTGGATTACGGAAAGCAGGGTATTTTTGTCGGCTATTTTAATAACGTTTATTTCAAAAATTATATCCCCTTGGACTAACCCCCCTTTGGCCGCCGACGAATCGACCGTAATGGCCGCCGAACCATCCTCGCCCTTGGTAATCCAAGCTCCATCTTCTCTAACTAATCCATTATCTTTAGCTATCTTAGAAGTAATCATCATATAGCGCACGCCTAATCTGGGCCTGATTATTCGGCCCGATTCTTTAGCGCTTTTTATCACCGGCCGGACATCATTAACCGGTATGGCAAAGCCGATTGCCGTACCGCCTTCATCTATAGCCATATTTATGCCGATTACTCTGCCGAACAAATCAATCAAGGGGCCGCCGGAATTGCCAAGGTTGATTTCCGCGTCTGTTTGGATAGCATCATCAAAACTGCCGGCATTGCCGGTAGAATCGGTAGCCACCAAATTTCTGCCCAATCCGCTGACAATTCCTTTGGTAGCGCTGTTTTGATAGCGGCCCAAAGAATTGCCGATAGTGATTACCGTTGAGCCGATTTGCAACTGATCGCTGTCTCCTAATTCAACCGTCGGCAGATTTTTATCAAAAATTTTCAAGAGAGCCAGGTCGTTTATCGGGTCTTTGCCGATTAGCTGGGCGTAATATTCCTTGCCCGTATTTAATATTATACGAAATTCAGCGGTCTTGTCTTCCGCCACATTAATTACGTGCTTATTGGTTATAATCAAGCCGTCGGCGGAAATAATAAAACCAGTGCCGGAACCCTTTTCTGTTTTTTTCTTCACGACATCTTTTTGACCGGTGGATGAATTATAAGAAGTATAATCCTCCTGATCATAAACAATAATGCTCACTACGGCCGGAATAATTTTATTAATCGCTCTGATAGTCGCTTCCTGGTCGTCTAGCGACAAGTCATCGGCTTCTATTTGTTTTATATTTTTTTGTAAATAATTGTCTAAATAAAACCCAAATCCTAAGCCAATAAAAAATATTAGAATTATAATTATTATTAATTTTTTAGAAATATTTTTCATTATTTTAATTAAATTATTTATCATTTTATTTTAAATACAAAAACTTTTTTCTTCCTGCATTTTCTTTCTGCCATTCTTATTTTATTTCTGCCGTCCTTGACTCTCTTTCGTCATCCTGAGGAGTGATAACGACGAAGCCTGCCTGCCGGCAGGCAGGGATCCCGTTGCCATTGCTGTAATCTACGGGATTCTTCACTGCGCTTCGCTCCGTTCAGAATGACGAATGATTTAAATACAAAATAATCCATCATATTCTAAAAAACTCTTTGGCGTTATTAGTGGTAATCTCCTCAATTTTCTTTAATTCAATACTTTTAATTTCAGAAATTCTTTTTGCTACATTAACCACTAACCTTGATTCGTTCCTTTGCCCGCGAAACGGTTCCGGAGTCATATACGGGCAATCGGTCTCAATCATAAATTTGTCATTAGGCAGTTTGCGGATTAAATCATCCCACTGTTTGGAAAAAGTTATCAAGCCGGTAAAAGAAATATTTATGCCCAAAGAAAAATATTCCCAAGCCATGTCTTCGTCGCCGGAATAACAATGCATAACGCCCCAGGCGCGCTCTTTGGGCAATAAATGCCTGTATTCCTTTTTAAAATCTTTCAGTATGGACATTAAATCATTATGCGCTTCCCGGCAATGGATAATGACAGGCAAATTAAGCGCCCCGGACAACTCAAGCTGTTTTATAAAAGTATTTTTCTGGAATATTTTTGCTTTGGCTTTGTCTTTTACTTTTCCTAAATGATAATAGTCAAGCCCGATTTCACCGATAGCGACCACTTTTCCAAATTTTGCCGCCTTTTCGTATTCTGAATAATTAAACTCTTCCTGGTTGATCTCCGCCTCTTCCCCGGCTTCTTTGCCCATAGAATGGATCGGATGCAGCCCGACGGCGGCATAAACGCCTTTTTCATATTTATTCGCCAATTCTAAAGCCCGGCGGGAAGTTTTTATATCCGCGCCGACTAAAATCATCCAAATATCATTATCAAGCGACCGGCGGA
>PETS01000141.1 GCA_002781265.1 Candidatus Falkowbacteria bacterium CG02_land_8_20_14_3_00_36_14
TAGTTGGTGGAAGTTATTAATTAAATAATCTTCCCACCATACCACATGAGAGCGAAACCCCAAAGGTAACCCTAATTGCTGCAATTGTAACAAGAATTTGTCAAATAGTAATTTCATTTTTTTGAAATAAATTTACTGCCCTTGATATAAAACCGCCATTTTTTATCTTTATACTTTCCAGCATAATCAACGCCTATTCTTGTTGTTTTAACGATGGCAAAGCGGCTTGACCGCTTCAAGCTTGGCGTAGGCGAACTTTCAATCCACAGGCCGTATTTTTTTGTGTAAATTGGCCGGCTGTTGAAAGACTTATCTATTTTTAGGGCCTTGGTTAAGCGGGCGGGGCCGTTTACGTTTATTTTTAAACCAAAGGCCATAGAATTTCGGGATTCTATCGGTCGCTTCGCTCCCTCTACAATAACATAAATAGGTTCTAGGGCGCGGATCAAAATAGCGGCCGGGTATTCTTTTTTGCCGGTTACGATATTTAACATATAATACATGCCATAGGTAAAATACACGTAGATGATTCCCGGCTCGCCGAACATCACGCTATTTCTTTTAGTGCGGCCGCGGCTGGCGTGGCTGGCCAAGTCATTCGGGCCGTTGTAGGCCTCAACTTCCACTATTTTAAATTTAAATTTTTTCTGCCCTATTTTTCTTATCAAAAAACAGCCCAAAATATCCCGGGCAATTTGGAGTGTCGGTCGGTTATAAAACGATTGAGGAAGCAGCATAAATATAAATTAAAATAAATTGCAAAACTTTTTTGTCATTCCCGCGCCCTCTTACTGTCATTCCCGCGCAGGCGGGAATCCATATGCTGCAATCGATTCTAATATGACAAATAAAACATCGCGGTAAGAAGAATTATTATTAAATTGTCGTGATTATTTTTCTCACCACGATGGATTCCCGCCTGCGCGGGAATGACAAGGATACAAGGTTGTAGCTGAAATTAATATAAAAAATTGTATTTTATAATTCAATATAATTAAATAAGATATCTATTTAATTTATTTTAGTAATAGGGAAATAGCTTCGCTTAAATTTTTAACTTTAATAGTCTTAATTTTTTTTGTTTTAATTTCCGCACTCGGAATGATGGCCGTGGCCAGGCCGAGCTTTTCCGCTTCCTTTAATCTTTGGTCAAGCTTTGATACATTTCTTACTTCTCCACCCAAACCGACTTCGCCCAAAGCAATGGTTTTATTATTCATTTTTTGGTTTAAGAGAGAAGAGGTGATAGCCAGGCATACCGCCAGGTCTAGGGCCGGATCGTTTACCCGCAGGCCACCGACTACATTGAGAATAATATCATGATTGGCTAGGTTGATGTTTTTTTGGGAAGAATTTATATCGGTTCTTTTAGACAGAACTGCGGTTAATATCTGCAGGCGGTTCAAATCAAAGCCCGACGCTTTTCTCTGCGGATAGCCGAATATCGTTCTGGTTACCAAAGCTTGGATTTCAATCAAAAATGTTCGAGTGCCTTCCATGGCCGAGGAAAGAATTGATCCGGATAAATTTTCCCTATGCATATCTAAAAAAATCGCTCCCGGGTTTTTAACCTCTTTAAATCCGCTTCCGGTCATGGCGAATATTCCCAGTTCATTGACGGAGCCGAAGCGGTTTTTAGTGGCCCTAAGAATCTTAAAATGCTTGGCATTGTCGGTTTCAAGATAAATAACTGTATCAACAATATGCTCCAGGCTTTTTGGCCCGGCGATAAGGCCGTCCTTGGTGACATGGCCGACCAAAATAACGGCCGGGTTATGATTTTTGGCCAGCTCCATTAATTTGGAAGCCGACCCTCTGATTTGGTTCAAGCTGCCGGGTTCGGAATCTATCTGGGAAGTATAAACTGTTTGGATGGAATCAATAATTATTAAGGCGGGTTTAATCTGTTCCGCGGCCGCTATAGTTTTTTCAATATTTACTTCATTGATAAAATTAAGGTTTTGGCAATTAATCTTCAGCCGATTAAATCTTTCTTTAATTTGCCCGGCCGATTCCTCGCCGCTCACATAAATTACCGACTTATCTATGCCGGCGGCGATAGCGTTGGCAATTTGCGCGACAATGGTGGATTTTCCGATTCCCGGCTCTCCGGAAATTAAAATTATTGAGCCGGGCATGATACCTCCTCCCAGCACGCGGTCAACTTCATCTATATTGGTTTTAAGCCGAGCGGAGCTTTCGGCTTTAATATTGGCAAATTTTATAATTTCGGCCGGAGTTACTTTAATTTCTTGATCTTTAAGTTTTTTTAATTCTACGGTCTTCATTTGCAAAGAGCTCCAGGCGCCGCATTCCAAGCAACGACCGCTCCATTTGGAAAACTGGGCGTCGCAATTGGAACAAGTGTAAATATTAGAAATTTTATTAGGCATAATAGCTGGGTGATTAGACCTACTGCATAATAAATTATGTAACGAAATTTTCGCCAGTCAAGCAAGTACAGGCCTAAATATAAGAATGGCAGGAGAAAAATCATTAGGCAAAAGCTTATATTATCGGTTTGGATTAGGAGAGTTTTTTACTTTCGTTATAAACGGGTCGCTGGTATCGTATTTTGAGTTTATGTAAGCCTGGCGTTCGCTAGCCGCTTCCGGGTTTTTCACTCCGGGCCTTATGGCCAGGAGTGAAAACAGATAAGCGAATAAAGCCAGGATTATTATTGAGAATAAGACGAACAACCAGGGAAAAAATTTTGTCTCGGCGAAAGATTTTGGCATTATTTTAATTTTATATTATATAATTTTTCGGTTGTTTTGTCCGTAAAATATAATCTGCTACCGTCTTTGGTGACATTTAAATCAGACATATTATAACTTCCATCCGGAACGGCAATTAATTTTTTAATGCCGGTAGCAGTATCAATTTTATAAAGCTGGTCAGAAGATTGGCCGGCTAATTCCAAAAAAAGACCGGCTCCTTCTTGAAGATTATTAGGTATGGCGCAATAAATTTCCGTATTGCTTGAAAAAACGCATTTATCCGCCCAAGTTTCAATATTTAAATTTTTTCGATTAGTGCCGATATTGTCCCCTTGGGCATTGGCAATCCAAAGCAACGGCTTTAAATTATTACTATTTGCATAAACGCTATAAAGCAATTTATCCCCCTGGGGAGACCATTTTGATTGGAAGCCGCGGCCTTCAATTATCATTGATTTAAAATTTTCATCATTCAACCCGACAAAATATACTTCTTGCCGGTAAAAATCTACGCCTTTAGTGTACATAGCCACGGTTTGGTTATTAGGAGACCAAGAAGGATAAACAGTGGCGTCTTCCGTCCCGAGCGGTTCTAGGGCGCGCACTTGCGAGCCGTCTTCATTCACCACCGCCAACCAGCGGTTGTCCGGATCCAGTCCCATGCTTTTCATAATCAGCTTGTCTCCACTGGGAGAATAATTAAAATCCTGCCAATGGCTGGGCAAAGTTATCTGCTTGGTATTGTCAAAATCATAAATTATATTCGCTCCATCCGGATATTCCAATATGGCTTTGTTTTTGTTCGGCGACCAAACGACATTGTCCACTGAATGGAATACTTTGTCGGATAAAGTTTTAATTTGGCCGTTTTCATCTATTTGGTAAAATTTACTGTCATCTTTATTGTAATATTTTAGGCCGTTGCCGCTGGAGTTTAAAACCGCTCCCAGGGTCTTGGCGCTATTTATTTCTGATACTTGAGTCAGCCCGCCTTTAGCAATTAAATCGCGGTTTGCGCCGGCGGATTTTTCTTCTTCACCGGCGGGCAGAATGCCGGTGCCGGTGCTGGTGGCTGTTTGCTTCCGACCCGGGGACGATAGGGGCAGGCCGCCCATGGCAGTATTATTTAATGCCCCTGGCCCTGTATTTTTATTTTCCTCTGTGGCCGGCTTTAAAAAAAGAGCATAAATTATATAGCCCGTTAATAAAATAAAAAAAATAAAACCGGTAATAATAAGCTGTTTTTTATATTTGATAAATAAATCCATATAATTTTGTTTATTGATGTATTTTATGTTATAATAATACAAAGATGTGTAAAAGTATCGGCTGGTTTCTATTATTATAATTATAGCATAATATAAAAAAATAATATAGATTTTATTTAGGATTATTCAATGTTTTCAAAGTTGTTTTAATTAAAATTTTTAAAAATAAATAATTAATTTAAATATTTTTGATTATTTAAATATAAAATTTATGAGCTTATTTGCTAATAAAAGTTTTTTAGGCATTGATATTGGCGCGTATAGCATAAAGATAGTTGAGCTGAAGAAAGAAAATAATAAAGCCAGATTGGTTAGTTATGGTTTTTCCGAGAGAGAAAAAATTGAAACCAAGGACAATCTCCAATCAGAAATAGGGCACAGCGCCAAACTGATTAATAAGATATTAAATGAAGCCGGCATGAAAAGCCGGGAGGCGATTGCGGCTCTGCCCACCTTTTCGGTTTTTTCCTCCATTTTAAATTTATCTTATGTTGATAATAAAGATTTGGCCGCCGCCGTCCATTGGGAGGCGAAAAAGGTGATTCCTTTGCCGTTGGACGACATGGTTTTGGACTGGAAAAAAATTGAAGACGGAGAAGGCAATAAAAATAATAATATAAAAATATTATTGACTGGGGCGCCGCGTAATTTTGTTAAAAAATATATTGATATTTTCAAAGAAGCCAAGGTTAATTTATTAAGCTTGGAAACCGAAACTTTTTCCTTAATCAGGTCGCTTTTAGGCAATGACAAGTCATCAGTAATGATTGTGGAAATGGGAGCTAACACCACCGACATATCCATTATTGACAAAAGCATTCCCATTTTTTCGCGCAGTATTGATGTCGGGGGCATGACCATTACCAAGGGCATCAGCAATAGTTTGAATATCGGCCAGGCCCGGGCGGAACAGTTTAAATATGATTTAGGCATCAGCTCTATGGCCTCGCGGGAAGATATTATTCCCAAAACTGTCATAGAAACGATTTCTCCGATTATCAACGAAGTTAAATATACTATTAATTTATTTCAAAGCAAAGATGAAAAGAAAATAGAAAAAGTTATTCTTTCCGGCGGCTCGGCGCTTTTAATCAACTTCACCAATTATTTATCTAAAATATTAGATAAGCAAGTTATCATCGGCAATCCCTGGGCGAGAGTTTCCTATCCGGTGGAACTAGAACCTTTATTATACGAAATTGGCCCGCGGATGTCGGCGGCTATCGGCCTGGCCATGAGAAGCATAGAATAAATACTTAACTAATTTAATTAATTATGTCCGAAATTAATTTTTTAAAAGGCGCGAAAGAAGCTAAGGATAAAAAACCAAGCAAAAGAGAGCCGAAGAAAATTGAATGGTCCGAACCCAAAGACTACAAGCCCGAAGACGATTATTATAAAACCGGCAAAAATTTTTTCGGTTTGTTTTCTTATATAAAAAATAAGGAAAAAGACAATTTAAAAAATAAAAAAATAATAGACAAGATTGACTTGAAGATGGCCAGAAAAGAGATATTAAAAACTATCAAGGAAGCGGAAAATAAGAAGATTAAAGAGAAAAACAAAAAAATTTTTAAAAAATTAAAGCAGCCGGATAAAAAAAACGATAAATTAGACATAAAAAAGAAAGAAGCCAAGGAGAAAAGAAAAAAAATAAATTTGTTGGCGAAGATTAATGAATATTTTAATCAGACAAAAAATAAAATAAAAGAATTTTCATATAAGCAAAAAAGCGCGGGCAAAAATGCAATTAAAAATAAGATCATAGAAGCCCAAAATAAAATTATAGCTGATAAAATAATACCAGCCCCGCCGGTTGAAGAAGCCGAGCCTATTTTTAAGGATTTGCCGCACCATAAAATTATCAGGGATGATGAAGCTTCAAAAGAAAAAAAGACTTTTTTTAAAAGCGATAAAGTTGATAAAATCAGCCACCGGCCAAGCAAAAATTCAGCATCGGCCAAAAGAATTAATTATAATATATGGGAAAAGCTGGATGTTTTAAAGACAAATTTAATTACCAGCGATCTGGATTCTTATTTTAATTGGCGAAGCAAGATATTAGTTTTATCAATAGCGATATTTTTATCTTGCTTAATAGTGGTAATATTTTATGGCGGACTGGTTTTATGGGGAAGCAAGAATATTATTCTGGATAACGGCCAGCTTGACAGTAAAAAAGAATTAAATGAAAAAATTATTATGGCCGAAAATGAGATAAACCAGGTAGCCGTCCTGCAAAAGAAATTAAAATTAGTAAGCAATCTGCTCGATCGGCATATCTATTGGACTAATTTTTTTAAATTCTTGGAAGATAATACCATGACTGATGTTTATTATGCGAGCGGGGGCTTTTCCGGAAATACCGAGGGAAAATATTCATTCCCGGCCATGGCTAATGATTTTGTCGCCATTGCCCAGCAGGTGCAATCATTGGGGAAAAATGATTTAGTGGAAGAAGCAGCTACTAACGGCGGTACCGCCGGAGAAGGCGGCCAAACATCTTTCAATTTAAGCCTGACATTAAATCCCGATATTTTTTATAAAAAAACAAACAATGCCACTTCTACGGAAAATTAATTTTTTATTTATTTATGAATCAATTGTTAAATGATAAATTCAAAAATGGCTTACTGCCGTTAAAAGATTTTTTTATAAAATATTATAATTGGCTGTTGATATTATCGGTTATTTTGATATTATCGTCCGGTTATTTATTATTGCTTAAGCCCAAATATAACAGCGTAACTAAAGCCATAAACGATAATAAAGTTTTGCGGAGCGTTATGCAAGAAAATTATATTGACCGGGAAAATTATTTTAATGAATTGACAAAGTTAGTTGATACTTATAAAAGTTATGCCATCGGGCCGGAAGATATAAAAAGGATGAATTTTATTCTGCCGGCAGAAAAAGGGGATTATATTGACACCACCAATCTACTGGCCTCCATTGAATCTTTAATTAAAACCAGCGGGCTGATATTAAATTCCTTGGATGTTTCCTATGCCAAAGAAATTGAAAAATTGCCGCCTTTTCCGTCCGCGCCGGCTGCCAATTCTCCAGCCCCCGCAGACGAAAATACATTAAAAGATATAAATAAAATTAGTATTAATGCCAGTGTCATGGGCGCGAATTATAACGGTTTAAAAAATCTACTGAATTTAATTGAAAATAATTTGAGGCTGATTGATATTAATGATATAAATTTTTCTATGGATAGCGAAACCGTGTCCTTGCGCATGTCTGCCTATTATATGGACAGCGGCGCAAATAAATAAATTATGTTAAAGATTAAAATAAACAAAAAAAAATTAATCATCTATGCAGTTATATTATCCATAACTGTTATCGTTACATTTTTTTTAATCTTTAAAGATAATGGCCAGCGCGGCGGCCAGCCGGGCGGGGTGGAAGCATCTTTTAAATTCGGCAATAATCAGCCAGTTAATACCAGCAATAATTCTTCTATTATTGATAAATTAAATTTTAATGATTTGGAAAAAGACGCCCACATAATCAAGGATAAAAAATTTATGGATTTAAAAGACAATAGCGTCAGCATAGATATAAGCAATTTGCGGTTAGGCAAGGACAATCCGTTTTTACCGGCTAATGCCGCCAGCTCGAGCGGAAATTAATTTTAGCAATCATAATATGAATAATCAAGATAATTTATTGAATTTATTAGTGGAGAATAAAATTATCAATTTAGCGCAATTAGCCGAAGTTAAGCAAGCCGCGACTGTAGTCAATGGGACGATAGAAAGCGTCCTCTTGGAAAGAGGTTTTATCAATCAGGAAGAATTAATGGATCTAAAAGCTAAAGTTTATAATTTGCCTTATAGAAATTTAGTCGGGGAGAAGATAAATGAACAATATTTAAATTCTATCCCTCAAGAAGTTTCCCAGAATTATAAAATAGTTTGTTTTAATAAAGATGCCGATAAAATTTACGTGGGCATTTTAGACCCTAATAATTTTAAAGCGGTGGAAGCGGTTGATTTCTTGGCGAAAGGCGCCGGGCTCCGCGCTGAATATTATTTGATATCAGAGGCAAGCTATGAGGCCGTTTTTAAGCAATATGAAAATTTAACCAAGGAAGTTGACAGCGCTTTAAAGGAAAAGACAATTGAAGACGAGCAGGAAAGAGATGAAGCCAAGAAGGAAGTCAAAATAGAATTCCAAGAGATAACCAAAAGCGCGCCGGTGGTTAAAATTGTATCGGTAATTATCCGCCATGCCATTGACGGCAGGGCCAGCGATATTCATATAGAGCCGCTGCAAAAAGAAACCAGAGTCCGCTACCGGATTGACGGCGTCTTGCAAACTTCATTGCTATTGCCCAAGAATGTCCATAATTCTATTGTGGCCCGCATAAAAGTAATGTCAAAGCTGAAGCTGGACGAAACTCGCATACCGCAAGACGGGCGGATTAGATTGAATATTGAGGATAAAGAAATTGATTTGCGCGTATCAATATTGCCTTTAATGGAGGAAGAAAAAGTGGTAATGAGAATATTGGATTTGACTAAAGGCGCGCCTACCCTGGAAGAATTGGGATATACCGGCATCGGCCTAAAAGTAATTAAAAATAATATTAAAAAATCAGACGGCATGCTCCTAGTGACAGGTCCGACTGGATCAGGCAAATCCACGACTTTATTTTCCGTAATGAATATTCTTAATAAAGAAAACGTGAATATTTCCACTCTGGAAGATCCGATAGAATATTTTATAAAAGGCGCTAATCAATCCCAAGTAAAGCCGGAAATCGGCTATACTTTCGCCACCGGCCTTCGTTCTCTCCTGCGGCAGGATCCGGACATTATCATGGTCGGAGAAATCAGGGATAGCGAGACGGCTGAATTAGCCATTCATGCCGGGCTGACCGGGCATTTTGTTTTATCCACCTTGCACACCAACAGCGCTTTGGGAGCGGTCCCCAGATTGATTGACATGAAAGTAGAGCCGTTCTTGCTGGGCTCCACCATTAATACTATTATCGCCCAGCGCTTGGCCCGAAGAATATGCGTTCATTGCAAGCAGGAAACAAAAGTGCCGGAAGATATTATGATTTTTATAAAAGAAGTTGCCAGTAAAATAGCGCCGTCAATTTTAAAGGAAATGATTAAAAATTTTGACAAAAATAATATTATTTTATATAAAGGCGCCGGTTGCCCCCGTTGCGGCGGATTGGGTTATGGCGGGCGGGTGGCCCTGAACGAGGTTATAGACGTTAATGATAAAATCAAGGAAATAATCATGAATAAAAATTCAAGATTAAAGTTGGAAGACATTCTGGCCAGCCAAAAATTTATAACCATGGCGCAAGACGGAGTATTGAAAATCTTGCAAGGCATTACCACCGCTGAAGAAGTTTCAAGAGTCGTGCATAATTAAAATATTATAATTTATAATTAATACAAACTTATTGCTTAATAAGTCTAGTAATAAAAAACATATGGCTAACAAAAAAATAAAAATTTTATTAATAGAAGATGATTCATTTTTGCTAAATATGTACGCTACTAAATTTGAGATGGAGAATTTTCAGGTTATTTCCGCCGAAGACGGCGTCAAGGGCCTGAAATTAAGCCAGGAAGAATCGCCTGACATAATTCTGCTTGATATCATCCTGCCTAAGCTAAGCGGTTTTGAAGTGTTAAAAAAAATTAAAGAAGATAATAAATTAAAAAAAATTCCGGTAATATTGCTGACTAATTTAAGCCAGAAAGACGATATTGATAAATGCTTGCAGTTAGGGGCCCAAGACTATTTGATCAAGGCCCATTTTATGCCCTCGGAAGTGGTTGAAAAAATTAAAAAAATATTAGAGAAGAATTAAAATTAATAGGTCTAATAATTAAATTTTAGATTATTTTATGGAGATTCCGTCAATTTTTTTAAATAGAATTTTAGCGAAAACGGCCAAAGACAAGGCCTCCACTATGATTTTAACCGTCGGCAGCCTGCCCGCGTTCAGAGTGGATAATCATCTTCATATTATGGAAGATGAAAGTATGCTCACGGTTGAGATTATAGAAAAATTAATCGGCTTTATCCTTGACGCCGATGAAAAAAAATTGTTAGCCGATGAAAAAGAGGTGGTAGTGGTAAAAATTTTTGGCGGTGATTTTCGTTTTCGGGTTAATGTTTTTTATCAAAAAGGCCTGCCGGCGCTGTCTTTCCATTATATTCCCGCGGCTCCGAAAAAATTAACCGATTTGCGGTTTCCGGAAATATTAAATAATCTGATTATGTGCCGGTCGGGGCTGATAATAATCGCCGGCTCTAAATTTTCCGGCAAGACGACTATTGCCGCCTCCATCATTGAGGAAGTAAATATAAATAAACGGCGCCATATCGCCACCATTGAAGATCCGATTGAATATTTATTCGTGAATAAAAGGAGCATCATTGAGCAAAGGCAGGTGGGCCGGGATGTGAAGTCGGTTGTTAAAGGCCTCCACCACTGCCTGGAAGAGGACGTGGATATAGTTTATTTGGGAGAAATCAGGAAGGAACTGGCCGAGGTCTTGCCGCTTATATTTGAGCTGGCCTCCGGCAATTCATTGGTGGTGCTGGAGATAAACTCCAACAGTGCCGTGCGCACCGTAGAAAAAATATTGAATTCTTTTGACAATAATCAAACTGAATCAGCTCGGTATAATTTAGCCGATGTGTTAGTAGGTATCACCGTCCATAAATTAGTTAATCGCGTCGGCGGGGGAATAATTTTAGTGTCAGAAGTTTTGCTGGCCAATGCCGCCGTTAAATCCTTGATCAGGGAAGGAAAAATTTACCAATTGGAAAGCGTTATGCAAACCTCCAGAAGAGAGGGGATGATCAGTATGGATAAAGCCATTGAAGAATTGATTGAAGCCGGCGAAATAAAGCCCGAGGAAGCCGGCCAGGTTATATAATTTAATTAGAAAAGACATCCGATGTCCGATTGGACATCGGATGTCTGATAACGGAATAAATAATTTTTAATTTAATATAATGGTGTTGTATGCTCTACAATTATCAAGCGGTAAACAAGCATAAAAAAAAGGTATCCGGCCTGATTGACGCCAGCAATGAAGATTCAGCCGCTGACATTATCCGCGGCAAGGGCTTGACCATTTTGGCCATTACTTTGGAAAAGAAAGGTTTTGGGCTGGGAAATATTGATGTTTTAAACAGAGTGAAAACCAAGGATATAGTTATTTTTTCACGTCAGTTTTCGGTTTTAATTTCGGCTAATGTCTCCATCGTCAAAGCTTTAAAAATTTTAGTGGACCAGATAAAGAGCATTAAATTAAAAATTATCGTGTCGGAAATAGCCGACGAGATTGACTCCGGCTCCCGCCTGTCCGACGCTTTTGCCAAACGGTCGGATGTTTTTTCCAATTTTTATATCAGCGTCGTCCGGTCCGGGGAAACTTCGGGCAAATTAGACGATGTTTTGATTTATTTAGCCGATGAAATGGAAAAGGATTTTGACATGATGAGCAAAATAAAAGGCGCTATGATTTATCCGG
>PETS01000022.1:0-2785 GCA_002781265.1 Candidatus Falkowbacteria bacterium CG02_land_8_20_14_3_00_36_14
AACCTTTTTAACGGGGTTTGCAGATGTGGATAAAACATTTGGATAATTTATTTGAAATATGTTATAATTATATCAACAACTTGGAACTTATAGCTTGTAACTTGAAACTTATTTCTTATGTCGCAATTTCATGAAGATTTAAAACATAAAATGGATGAATTTGCTCATTTTTCTTATAAAATTACAAGAAGTTTTCCCAAAGATGAATTATACGGTATTACTTCCCAGCTTAGACGGGCTGCTTTATCGGTAATTTTGAATTATATAGAAGGTTATGCGAGAAAAAGAGATAAGGTTTATAAGAATTTTTTGGAAATATCTTATGGGTCATTAAAAGAAGCTAAATATCTACTTCATTTTTCTTTTAAGGAGAATTATTATCCCGTGGAAGATTATAAAAAAGCCATAAGACTTGCCGAAGATATTGGTGGAATGCTCTGGGGAATCTTAAGAAAAATATAATTAAGTTACAAGTTACAAGTTACAAGTTACAAGTTACAAGTTATAAGTTACAAGTTATAAGTTACAAGTTATAAGTTACAAGCTACAAGTTATAAGATTAAAATTCCCATGCTAAACAACTCACAACCAAACGACAATTTTGGCGGTGATAACCGTGAAGAAGAGAATAATAAATTAAATAAAGGCCAAAAAATAGCCGTATCTTTTTTGGCTATTTTTGCTGTTTTAGTAATCGGCCTGTGGGCGGCGCAGTTCAAGCAGAGAATTAACGAGCCCTTTAACAGCAATATTAATGGTAATACATCTTCAGCCGGAGGCGTAAATTCCAATAATGAAGCAGATTTGCGCTTAATTGATACGGACAGCGACGGCTTGTCCGATTGGGACGAATTAAATCTTTACCAAACTTCTCCCTATCTGGAAGATTCGGACAGCGACAGCTTAACGGATAAAAATGAAATTAACAATAATACCGACCCCAACTGCCCTATGGGCCGTGATTGCAATGAAGCTGTCGCGGGTACAGTTGATCAAAACGTGGCAGACAACAGCCAAAATAAAATAAATAATAATCTTAATCTTGCTAATCCGGCTAATAACGAAAATGCCAGTTCAACCGGCGCAATTAATCAAGAAAATATATTCCAGGGCAATGCCGACGCCGCCACTTTAAGGAAATTATTATTGGATTCCGGCATGGATGAAACCATATTAAGCCAGATTAGCGATGAGGATTTGTTAAAAAGCTATCAGCAGACCTTGACCGGACAGTAATATAAATAATTTTCAATTTTATAATTTTTAATTTTTAAATAAATCTAAATTTTTAATTTATTAAAAGGAGGAATTTATGGATTATGATTTAGAGGAAAGGGCGGCATTGTTTGGAGAAAATATTATAAAATTTTGTAAAAAGATTTTATTAAACAATATTAATAAGCCATTAATTAATCAGGTTGTTAGATCAGGAACCAGTATTGGCGCGAATTATATGGAAGCTAATCAAGCAAGTTCAAAAAAAGATTTTAAAAATAAAATTAAGATAAGCCAAAAAGAATCAAATGAAACAAAGCATTGGTTGAGAATGATAGCCGTAGCGGTTCCAGAAGTAAAAGATAAATGCAGAGAACTTTGGCAGGAAGCTCATGAATTAACACTAATATTTGCCACTATTTCCAAAAATTGTAAATAATAATTATAAAAAATTAATATTTAGAAAATTATTTACAAAATTAAAAATTCAAAAATTAAAAATTATTCAATATATGCCCCAAAAGCATAAGGATAAAACTAAAAAAAATATAAGAAAGGTCATAATAGGTCTGCTGTTTGTTTGTGTTTTGTTTGCGAATTTTATAATTGGAGTTAAAGAAATAAAAGCTGTTGGAGAAGCGGTAATAACGGAAGCTCCAGGCACAGAAGCAGCTATAGGTAAGCTTAATGTAGGAGAAGAAAAGAATTGGATTAAAAAATTTATAGAAGATTTAAAAAAAGGAAAATGGATACATGCCGGGGCTTCGGCTTTTAATTCTGCTATACGCAATTCTCTTAATAAGATTGCTTATGATACCGCCACTTATCTCGGCTCCAGCGGCAAAGGCCAAAAGCCGAAATTTATTACTGAAGGATGGGGAGAATATTTAAAAAATATAGGTGATCGGGCGGCTGGTGATTTTATTGAAGAGCTGGGACGAAGCAATAATTTTAATCTTTGCTATCCGGATGTTAGTTTAAAAGTGCAAATAGGGTTGGGGTTAGTGGCGCAGTACAGGCCAAAGGCGCCGGCCTGCACTTTCAGTAAAATGCTGAAAAATTGGGATACGGCCGTAAAAGACCCGAATTTTTTAAATAATTTTCAGGATATGTTCAATCCCTGGTCAAATGATTTAGGTATATATCTAAGTACGCAAACCGGTTTATTAGAGAATAAAAATCTTTTAGAAGAATTAGCAAAATATACCAGAATAGAAACTAAAGGTTGGAATGAATTTGATGGCATTAATAATAAGCGCCAGACCGTTCCTGGGGAAGCGGAGAAGAGGCTTGATCAAGTTTATGCCCTGCAACAAGGAAGTTATGCAGTTTGGGCAGGAGATGCTTTTGTAAGCGCTTTAGGCGTATTTGTAAACCAATTAGCAATAACCGCTTTTAATAATTTAATGTCTTCCATCGGCAAAAATACCGATACCACTACCCACCCTTATGACTGGAGCAGTTTATCTTTATATAATGCCGGTCCCAGCCGAGGCGGAGTTACGGCGTCTAAAGAGAAATTCAGGACTTTGTTAGAGCCGAATTTTAAAATGCGGGGGGACTATAGCGT
>PETS01000022.1:2886-3529 GCA_002781265.1 Candidatus Falkowbacteria bacterium CG02_land_8_20_14_3_00_36_14
TGCGTCATTAACGACAGCTTTAGCACGGCTATAACGGAAAAGATGACCGTGGGCCAGGCCATGAAACAGGGCTATTTGAATCCCAACGGGATATTCGGTTTTATTTCCGCGGACGGTCTGGAACCCCGCTATAACGAGGGCTACCCTTACCGCTCCATGTTGATACTGCGCAAATTCAGGATAATCCCAGTGGGCTGGGAAGTGGCGGCGGAATTGGTTAAAGACAGCGGCCAAACCGGGGTGAATTTGGAATATATGGTTAATTGTTTTGATCCTAATGATAATAATTATAAAGGGCCATCCGACGGGCCAATCGGAAACTGGTGCCGCGGGTTGGTTGATCCAAGCTGGGTTCTAAAAGCGCCGCAAAATTTTTGCGCCAAAGAGGGTTATGGGCCGGAAAAAATTTCGGAAATAATTATCGGAAAAGAAAAAGACAGTATTTTAATAATTTCCCGCGATAATAAATATTGCGCCGACGAGCAGTCCTGCATAAAAGAAGACTCAAACGGCGCCTGCCAGCTGTTCGGCTACTGCACGGCTGAGCGGCGCAAGTGGGACTTTAGTTCCGCTTCCTGCGAGCCCAAATACAATACCTGCCAGACATTTCAGGCGCCGGAAGGCGGCAGTGTTTCTTATCTGG
>PETS01000010.1 GCA_002781265.1 Candidatus Falkowbacteria bacterium CG02_land_8_20_14_3_00_36_14
CTCCTTATTAAGGAGAGGGGATATAAAAAAGAAGAAGCCGGTAAAAAAATAGATTTAATAGCGGTTACAACAGGCCCTGGATTAATTACCTCTCTTTTAGTAGGAACAGAAACGGCTAAAACTTTATCTTATGTATGGAAAATTCCGGCAATCGGCATTAACCATATTGAGGGGCATATTTACGCTAATTTTATCGCCCCCCTGACAAGGAGGGATAGGGGGGTTCAATTTCCAATTATAATTTTAACTGTATCAGGAGGGCATACAATGTTAATTTTAATGAAAGGGCACGGCCAATATGAAATTTTGGGAGAAACTCGCGATGACGCGGCCGGCGAGGCCTTTGACAAGGCGGCTAAAATTTTAGGCATCGGCTATCCCGGCGGTCCGATTATATCAAAATATGCGGGTAAATTTATTAAATCAAAAATTAATCCGCCAGTTGGCGGACAAAAATCAAAAAAAATCCCCCCATCCCCCTTTATCAAGGGGGGGCTTCCTCGGCCGATGATTGATTCGCCTAATTATGATTTTTCTTTTTCCGGATTAAAAACCGCTTTGCTTTATCAAGTTCAAAAAGATAAAAAATGGAGGGGGAAAATACCGGAATATTGCCATGAATTCCAGCAGGCGGTTATTGACGTACTGATTAAAAAAACCATTAAAGCGGCTAAAAAATTGGGGGTGAAAACTATCATGCTTTCCGGCGGAGTAGCCGCTAATATAGAATTAAGAAAACAATTTAAAATCCCTGTAAAAAAAGAATTAGCTGACACCATATTTTTTGTGCCGGAATTAAAATATACCACTGACAATGCGGCGATGATAGCCGCGGCCGGATATTTTCGCGCTATAAATAATCCTAAAATTTTAAAAGACAAAAATAGCTGGCAAAAATTAAAAGTGGATTGTAATTTGGAGTTGAAATAAAATAATAAATTTTATATCATTCTGAACGAAGAAAAATGTTGGGATAAAGGGGTAATTGTAAACTTTTTCTTTTTAAATTATAATAAATACATGGACCCCCGTTAGAAAAATGGAATAATATAAAAAATCATTTATAACGGGATAAGTAAAAAAATAGATTAAAATATTATTTATATGAACAATAATATTTCTAACGGGGTAAAAAAAATAGTTTTTTCCGGAGTCCAGCCCAGCGGGGTTCTTCATATCGGCAATTATTTTGGTGCGCTTCAGCAATGGGTGGATATGCAGGATAAATACGGCTGTATTTTCTGTGTAGTGGATTATCATGCCATCACCGTCAAGCAAGACCCGCGCCAATTAAATAAAAATATTATAAATACAGTCAGGGCTTATTTGGCTTCCGGCATTAATCCAGAAAGGTCAATTATCTTCCAGCAGTCCGATATCAGCGCCCATACCGAGCTGGCTTGGATTTTAAATTGCATCGCCAGAATTTCCGACTTGAATAAAATGACGCAATTCAAGGAAAAATCCGGAGATAGCAGGGAAAATGTCGGGGTGGGCTTGTTCGCTTATCCGGTCTTAATGGCCGCTGACATTTTATTATACAATACCGATGCCGTGCCAGTGGGTGAAGACCAAAAACAGCACGTGGAATTATCCCGCGCTTTGGCGCGCCGCTTTAATGCCCAATTCGGCCATACTTTTAAAATTCCAGAGGCCATAATCAAAAAAGAAAGCGCTCGCATTATGGGGCTTGATAATCCGGCTAAAAAGATGAGTAAAAGCGCCGCTTCCCCGGCCAACTATATCGCTTTAACCGATAAGCCAGAAGTAGCGGCTAAAAAAATTATGCGTGCTGTCACTGATTCGGGCAAAGAAATTAAATTTAATATTGTAAAAAGGCCGGCTATTGCCAACCTTCTGAATATTTATGCTCTGCTGGCCGGAAAAAATATTAAAACCTTAGAAAGAGAGTACGCCGGCCGCGGCTACGGCGATTTTAAAAAAGATTTAGGCAAAGTGACGGGAGAATTTTTATCGCCATGGCAAAAAAAATATTATAGCTTTTCCGATGAAGAAATAAAAAAAATATTAAAAGCCGGCGCCGAACAGGCCCGCCCCCTAGCTAAAGCCACGCTGATAAAAACTAAAAAAAATCTCGGCCTTATATAAATATTGTTTAAAATTTATATAACTTCAATTTTTAATAACAAAAATTTATGGTTTCAAAAGATCCTAAAGACATATTTAACGATGCCAAAAGCAAAACTCTTTCCAAGGTCAGGCAGGAAGTCAATGCCTATGCACGGACGCACTCCGGCTTTTCCAATTTAAGCGAAAATAATCGCAATTTGCTGGCTTATGAAATTAATAAATTAGCTGATAAAAAATACAAAGTCAGCGGCTCAACCCTTAGAAGAGAAGAGTACGGCCTTTGGAAAAAGAGGGGCAAGCTTGGATTGACCAAGCAGGATTTAAAAGATATTGACAAGATATTAAAAAAAGCGATCTGAAAATAGCCAGTCATATAAAAAACAGCCCTAATAACACAAGGCTGTTTTTTATATATACAATAAATACTTAATTCAAACTTTCAACATTAACCCCAAAACTCCAATCAACTTCTTTATAGCTTTTTAATAGTTTGTAAACCCCCACACCACGGGCTTACGCCCGGGCATTAGGATTGATGCGCTTCGCGTTAATAGCCATTCATCCATTGGACTTAAGCACAAGGCATTCTGGTGGGGGTAAATATATTTTTTTAAAACTAATAAGATATTCTATTTTAAAGAATCTAAGTTAACGCTTAATTCGTCTTGCCAGATCATTTCCGGATAACTCTCAAGCATTTCACGCACATATTTTTTTCTGGCATTATAAATATTTTGCGCTTTGGCTTCAAACTTGACTGTAATATAAGGGCCATTTTGCGAATATCTGAATATTATCATACCATCATTAAAATCAGCTCTAGTTCCGTCATCTCCCGGAATATTCTTTGAATCAGTAATTTTTGCTTTGGGAAAATCGGCTTTAAATTTCGTGGAAAGATCTTTTATAACTTCAGCTTTCTTTTCGTCGGGACAACCTATTTTTATTTCCGGAGATGAAATATAAACAGGAAATGTTTCATATAATTTACTTAAAGTTGTATTCTTATCTGATAAATATTCCAATACTCTTAAAGCAGCGTAGCTACCATCATCATGACCGTAAGCATTATCATTGAAAAAGAAATGGCCTGATAATTCACCGCCGAAAGTAGCGCTTTCCTCGGCAATTTTATTTTTAATAAATGAATGACCGGTCCGCCAGATAATTGGAACACCACCGTTTTTATTAACAACTTCGGGGACAACTCGGGAGCATAGTCCATTATATATTATTTTTGAACCGGGGAATCTCTCTAAAATTTCTTGAGCAAAAATCGCCACTAAAACATCATTCCATAAAATTCTGCCTTTTTCATCAACCACGCCAATTCTGTCTCCATCGCCGTCAAATCCGATACCAAAATCTGCCTTTTCCTTTAAAACAATCTTTGCTAATTCTTCTATAAACTGCTTGTCAATCGGATCTGGAGTGCCATCAGGAAAGCTACCATCAACTTTTTGTCTTATACAGACTGTCTCGCACCCGGCTCTAGCAAATAATTCTGGTACATACATTCCCGGAGTGCCATGGCGGAAATCTACCACGACTTTAAATTTCTTTTTTAATCTTATTCTCTTTAAAACATCATTAAAATAATCCTCCTTAATATCCGCTTTGGTTATTTTTCCTTTTTTTTCAGATATAAAAAAATTTTCATTTTCAACATACTTTCTAATTTCCTGTACTTCTTCCATTTCTGTTGTTTTGGAAAATCCGACTCCAAGCTTAAAACCATTAAAATTAAACGGATTATGAGAAGCCGTGATCATCACCCCGCCGTTAACTTGAAATCTATATTGCCCATAATACATCATTTGGGTCATAATCATTCCTAAGTCAATCACGTCAACTCCTGTAGCTGTTAATCCTTTAATAAAAGCTTTCGTAAAATCTTTACCGCTTAATCGGCAATCTCTGCCGACTACTGCTTGCCTTATTTTTCTTCTATTTAAAAAAGTGCCATACGCTTTAGCTATTGCTTCTACATTTTTAATATTAAGATCTTTGTCTACAATCCCCCTAATATCATAATTTCTAAATATTTCCGGGTTAATTTTCATATTTTTATTCTTAATTAATTAATTATCTATAAAAGAGCAAATTATTATTACTTGCTCTTTTATATTATATCAAATTTTTCTTAATATTATAAGCTATTTCAAGCTTTTTTTAAATAAATAAATATTCCGCCCAGCCCCCACCAAGTGGCTATTAAAAATAAGATCCAGCCGACAAAAGGAATTGAGAAAATTATCCATAAGGCAACTATGCCGATAATCATGGCCAAAATTAAATTATCTTTTTTTTGCTTCCAAAATTTTTCCAAAATTATTCTGCCTGCCAATATGCCCGTTAATATTTTGCTGACGCAGATAAAAATAAGCCAAATTCCCAATAACATTAAGGCCAAGGGAATACCGATAATCGTTAATAGTAATAATATTAAAATAACCGGAGTTAAAAACATAACCGCTATGCCCCAACCGATGGATGCGCCGGCCTTAACTTGCATAACATCTGTCAAATCTTTAATCCTGCCTCGCCAGAAACTGATTAAAACCAAACCGATTATCAAGCTGGAAAAAATAGAATAGGTTCTGACCCAGACCAGGCCCATTAAGGCCAGTTTTTTTGTATTTTTTAATTTTGGCAGATTATGGGTGACTTTGCCGACAATAGAAGTGCTGGAAGAAATTTGAGCTTTTCCTTCGGCGGTATAAATCAAGCCGCCGTTTATCTTGGCCGTGTCTTCTATTTTTAATTTCGTTTTATTATCATTTAAACCCACGCCTCTTCTTTTAGATTCTATTTTATCATCTATTTTTAAGCGCACATCTCCATTAACCTCTCCGGAAATTATCATGCTAGCCGCCACTCCGTATAAATCTCGCCCCACCTTGCCTCTAATTTCGCCAACGGCTCCGGCTATAAGCATATCCCAGCCGGCTTGAGCATCGCTTCCTAAAATAACAGACGCGCCGGCTATCATAATATTTCGCGCCACCTGGCCGTTAATATTAACCGAATTTCCGGCTGCCCGCACACTGCCTCCGACAGCGCCGTTTATATTAACCGACTGCCCGGCGCAAATTACATCGCCCTCAACCGCGCCGTTTATATTAACCGACTGCCCGGCGCAAATTACATCGCCGGTTACTTTTCCTTCCACAGTGATATTAGCGCCGGCGGTGTAAAGATTTCCTGCCACCGTGTCATTCTTACCGATATAAACAGAATCACTGGTTTTAACCGCAAAAGCGCTGGCTACCAATGGCATAAATAAGAAAAGAGCAAAAAATACTATAAGTGTTTTTTTCATATATTTGTGATTATTTACCCCATTAGAAAAGTTTTCTAACGGGGTTTAATTTAACATTTTATATTAATATAATATCACGTTAGAGGATTGAAAACAATAAAAAAAGCCCAAGCTACTTGCTTGGGCATGTTACTTTATAAAATGAATTACCCCGCAACAGAGCTGCGAGGTATCCAGCTCTTAATTTTTTAATCTAATAATTTTAACTGCCCACGATATATTTGCTTGTATTCCAGCCCCTGTTCTTCAACATATCTTCTTAGCACTGTTTCATTGCCATACAAGCCAACCGTATTGAGATAAAAAACGCTTGTCCAAAAATGTCCGCCCCAAAGCAATTCTTTAATTTCTGTATGTCGCCTGAATATCTGTTTCGCCGTAATGCTTTTCGTCGTTTGCACGATTTCCGATGGCGACAAAACTAGGACGCTTTGTATTAGAAAATGAACATGGTCTTGGTCAGCCCCGATTTCCACAAAATATATTTCATAGCACTGAACAATTTTGAAACAAACTTCTTTGAGAGTTTTTTCCACCTCTTCCGTAAAAACTTTTTTGCGATATTTTGTCGGACAGACAAGATGATATAATATTACCGTTTTATTGTGTAGTTTGATTATATGGTCAGTCATGACCTAATTATATCATACTGCCTGTTCGCCACGCAGAACCCCAGATTGTCCGAAAACTATTTTTTTTGTCATTCCCGACTCGATCGGGAATCCAGAAAGGTTTAATATCAGACAAATTATGGATTCCCGCTTTCGCAGGAATGACAGTAAAGTGTAATTTTCGGACAGTCTGGGAATTCTTTCGATTAAATTGACTATTATATAATATAATTCTATATTTAAAACTATAAAATCATTTTATACTAATATATTATAATGTCAAATATAAATAAGCAAAGAGCTATTAAAGAGATTATTAGGATGAAAATAAAAAATTCGGCAGGTTTGATGGTGGTTAAGAGAAAAATGTCAAAAAAATATGGAATTAAAATTTTACAGAATTCCGATATATTGCCAATGGTCAGCCCAAACCATCCTTTGCGCAAAATTTTAAAAAAACGCTCTGTCCGCACCATGTCGGGCATCGCGCCAGTAGCGGTACTGACCAAGCCCTATCCCTGCCCGGCTAATTGCGCTTATTGCCCGACTGAAAAAAATGTTCCTAAAAGCTACCTATCCAACGAACCGGCAGTGATGCGCGCCATCCGTTGCGGCTATAATCCCTATAAGCAAGTGCAACTCCGTTTGCAAGCGTTGGAGGCCAATGGCCACGAACCGAATAAAATAGAATTAATCGTTATCGGGGGAACATGGAGCGCTTTACCGGAAAAATATAAATATTGGTTTATATTAAATTGTTTTAAAGCGGCTAATGATTATAAAACCAACGTCATTCTGAATGTAGCGGAGCGAAGAGAAGAATCCCGTGGAGAACAGACGGCGCATAAACCGCGGGATCCTTCGGTCGTTTTACTCCCTCAGGATGACGGAGTAAAACAGAATACTTCGTCGCTATCGCTCCTCAGGATGACGGCCATTAAAAAATTATTATTAAAAGAACAGAACAGAAATGAAAAGGCGAAATATAGGATTATCGGGCTTACTTTGGAAACCAGGCCGGATTATATAAATGAAAAAGAAATACTGGAAATGAGAGAATTGGGATGCACGCGGGTGGAATTGGGCGTGCAGGCGATTGATGATAAAATTTTAAAAAAGAATAAGCGGGGGCATGGCGTAGCCACCATTGCCAAAGCGACCAAGCTCTTAAAAAATTACGGCTTTAAAGTGACTTACCACATCATGCCGGGACTGCCCGGATCCATCCCGGCCAAGGATTTAAAAATGTTTAAGCAATTATTTACCGATGAACGCTTCCAGCCGGATCAGATTAAATTTTATCCGACTATCGTTACCCGCGGCAGCTTATTATATAAATGGTGGCGGGCCGGAAAATACAAACCCTACACTGATCGGCAATTGCAAAAATTAATAATTGCGTGCAAGCGGGCAGTCCCCGAATATATCCGCGTTATCCGCTTGATCCGCGATATACCGGGAGAATCAATTATGGCCGGCAATAAAATCACTAATCTGCGCCAAATCATACAAAACCAGGGGATTAAATGCCGATGTATCAGATGCCGAGAGGCGCGAGAATTACGAATTACGAATTGTAAATTACGAATTATGAATTACGAATCTTCCGGAGGAAAAGAATATTTTTTGCAGTTTACCAGCAAAGATGGAAAAATTCTCTATGGTTTTTGCCGACTGCGATTGCCCGTTATTAATAAACAAGTAAATACTGCTTCTTTTTTACGTGATACCGCCTTGATCCGCGAACTGCATGTTTACGGCGTACTGGTGCCGGTCGGGCGAAATAAAAAAATTCAACATTCCGGCTTGGGAAAAAAATTAATGCAAACGGCGGAAAATATCGCTAAAAAGCATAATTACCATAAAATTGCCGTCATATCAGGCGTGGGGGCGCGAGAATATTACCGAAAACTCGGATATAAATTGGAAAAAACTTATATGGTAAAATTAAATAAGATAAGATAAGATAAAAAAAGAGGCAGATATCTGCCTCTTTTTTTATCTATTTTGAATACTTTATTTTTTTAAAGCGTCTTTTAGAGTTTTACCGGTTTTAAATTTTGCCACCCTTACTTCCGGTATCCGTATTCTTTCACTCGGCTTTTGCGGATTAACGCCACCGCGGGCATGGCGCGTTCTTGATAAAAAAGTGCCAAATCCAGTAATGGATACTTCATTGCCCGCTTTTAATTCATTAATTATTGTCTTGACCATGGAATCAACCATGTCTAGAGCTTGTTTTTTACTAACCGCTGTTTCAGCGGAAATTTTTTCTACTAATTTTGCTTTATTCATAAATTTTTTTAGGCCATTATATTTATAACCTATATTAATTAATAATTTTAAATTTCAGTATGCTTTATTATCGGCCTTATTTTTACGGCTTTGGCTGTCCTCGGGTCAATTACCGCTAAAACGGCATTAAAAATAGATCTGCCTTCTTCCGGAATTTCATGCTTATCTTTTATTTGCGATAAAAAAGTTTTAATAATATTTTCCTTGGCAATGCCAATAATGCCATCGGCAAATCCGGTCATGCCGACATCGGTGATATAAGCCGTGCCCAGGCCGGTTATTTGCGGATCAGCTGTCATTATATGGGTATGGGTTCCAAAAACGGCGCTTACCCGGCCGTCAACATAATGCTTAAAGGCAGATTTTTCCGAAGTGGCTTCGGCATGTATATCAACTATTATAGCAGATATTTTTTTTCTATCAATACCATGCTTTATATTTGCTAAAATTTCATCAATGGCTCTAAAAGGGCAGTCATAATCCATGGCCATAAAAACACGGCCGATTAGATTTATAATAAGAACATTTATATTTTTTAAAGTGATAATCTTATACCCTTGACCCGGCGCGTTGGCGGAAAAATTAGCCGGACGAATAATGGAAAATTTGGCGTCAGAATAAACATCCAACTGACCGCTATTCTTAAAGGCATGATCTCCGGCGGTAAATAAATTTACTCCTGCTACCGTTAATTCTACCAATGTGTCCCGGGTGACTCCGGTTCCATGGGCGATATTCTCGGCATTAGCTATTATTAAATCAGGGCTTTCCTCTTTTTTTATCTTTGGGAGCAATTTTTTTATTGTCTCTCTGCCGATTTTACCGATGATATCGCCAATAAATAATATTTTTAACATAAAATAAATTATTTCAATATTTTACTACTAGACAAATTTTAATCCTTGTCATCTATCTGGCATATTCAGTTATTCTTAATTCCCGAATAACATTAACTTTAATTTCCCCGGGGTATTTCAACTCCGATTCTATTTTTTTGGCTATCTCCCTGGCTAAATTATGGGCTGACAAATCATCTATTTCAGCCGGGGTGACAAATACTCTTATCTCCCGGCCGGCCTGGATAGCGTAAGATTTTTCCACGCCGCTGAATGAATTGGTAATTTTTTCAAGCTCTTCCAGGCGCTGGATATACTGCTCAAAGGAATCATGCCTGGCGCCAGGGCGGGCGGCGGAAATGGCATCCGCTATTTTAACTATTATAGAAATAAGGCCCCGCGGCTTATCATCATGATGGGTTTCAATCGGATCTATTATTTCCTGAGGCAAATCAAATTTTTTAGCCAGCTGGCCGCCAATCTCTGGATGAGTGCCTTGGACTTCATGGTCAACCGCTTTGCCAATATCGTGGAGAAGCCCGCCTTTTTTAGCTATTGTGACATCAGCGCCAAGCTCTTCCGCCAGCATGGCTGATAAATGGGCCACTTCCAAGCTATGGCGCAAAGCGTTTTGGCCATAGCTGGTGCGGTATTTTAACCGGCCGATAATCTGCAATAATTTGGGGTCTAATCCAGCAATGCCCAGATCGTAAGCGGCTTCTTCGCCGGCTTTTTTAATATCAAGGGCTAATTCTTTTCTGGCTTCTTCAACCGCGTTTTCAATTTTAGTCGGATGAATGCGGCCGTCAAGAATTAAGCGGTCAAGGGCTTTTTTGGCAATATGGCGTCTAATCGGCGAAAAGCCGGAAACAGTAATCACGTTAGGCGAATCGTCAACAATAATTTCAGTGCCGGTCAATTGTTCAATGACTTTAATGTTTCTTCCTTCCCGCCCGATGATTCTGCCCTTCATTTCATCATTGGGCAGATCAATGGTGGTGGTGGTAATTTCGGCCGTATAGGAGGAAACTAATCTTTGGCAGGTCTGGGCGATTAAATCACGCGCCTTTTCTTCTAAGGTTTCAATAGATTCCTTTTCTAATTTATTCAAGCGCGACAGCAAATCCTCCTTACTTTGCTCTTCTACATTCCTTAATATCACTTCTTTGGCTTCTTCTTTTGACATTTTGGCGATGGTTTCCAGCTTAGCCAGCTGTTCTTCTTTTATTTCTTTTATCTTTCCTTTTATTTCCTCAACCCGGTTCACCTTGTCATAAAGCTGCTGCTGCTTTTCCTGCAACTCAAGCAATTTCTGGGAAAAAACGGTTTCTCTTTTTTCCAGCCGAGATTGCAAATTATTGATTTCCTGGTACCTTTGCCCTTCCTCCCTTTTTGCCTCTTCAATTATTTTTAATGATTTTTCCTGGGCGGCTAATAAAATTTCCGATTGCTTGGCTTTGGCTTCCGTGATAATTTTTTCCGCCTTGTTTTCAATATTGCTTATTTTTGACTTGGCTTTCTTCTGGCGCGCCCAATAGCCAATAAAAAAACCAACTGCCGCCAAAATACTGCCAATAATATATTCCATATTATTAATGTGTCCGCAAACTAAAAATCAATTATTGGGCAATAAAAATCGGCCAACTTAAGTTGGTTATAAATTGTTTAATCTGTAAAAAATATTTATTTGTCTGGCTTGCTAAATTCATTTTTAAAATAATTTAAGGGTTTCAGGTTTTAAATAAATTTTGCTAATTTTAAACAAAATATATTAGTTTCTATCCGTCTTTTATCATTCCTTCTGCTTTTAATTTATTTTTAATCGCGAAACTTTAATTTTTTATTTAATTACAATTTTTATACTATCATACTCACTTTTTTTTGGCAAGAGTAGGTTGCTTTTATATAATTTCAGATTTATAAATTCTTTTAGCTTTATTGCACAAATCCGCTTGCTGATTTGTGCAATAATATAGATATATTTAATATAAGCTAATTTATGTATTTATTCACTATTTTATTGAAATTTTAATAAATTCTATGCTATTATGGCCGTGTCGCCAATGTAAAAATTTTTCAAAAAATTATTTTTAAGATTAGCCAAATTTGACAAAAATCAAATAAAATTATT
>PETS01000132.1 GCA_002781265.1 Candidatus Falkowbacteria bacterium CG02_land_8_20_14_3_00_36_14
CCTGCTTCGCAGTCCAATATGTGTCTGAACTTATTCATAAAACAAATATTTATATTAAAATTATATATAATTTATTCTACTTAATATTAGCAAAATTTAAAATATATATTATAATACAAAATTTGCATATAATTTATTTAAAAAATTTTATTTTATAAAAAAAATAATATCCACTGGTTATCCACAATCTATAATGATTAATTTATCTTTTGGCAAATATATTTTAAAAAAAATAAAAAATCCCGCTGACATTTTTTTTGTCATTCCCGCGCAGGCGGGAATCAATATGATGTAATCGTATATGACATATTTAAAAACAAAACGCGTCAGTAAGAATTCTCTTTTCCATATTAACCATATTTTCCTATCTCCCCACGATGGATTCCCTGTCTGCCGACAGGCAGGCCGCCTGCGCGGGAATGACAGGAGAAAAGCGGGAATGACAGGAGAAAATATTAATTTCTTAATCAAAAAATAGCAAATCAAAAAAGAGCTTGAAAAGCTCTTTTTTGATTTGCCGTAAATATTTCTTATAAAACTTCTTTGAATTGTTCTTTGATGGTTTTTTTCTGGGCTTCATCCTGAATGGTATTTAAAAGCTTCTCCGCGTAAATTTTGCTATTTCCGTTCTCCCCTATTTTCAGGTATAAAAGCGCCAAGCTGTATTGGGCATTGGCATGATACTCGTTATTAGCCAAAATACTCTTAAATATCTGTTCGGCTGTATTCAAATCATCATTCCGCTTAATTTTTGATCCCGAAACCTGATCAGTGGCTACGCTTAAATCCCCGCCTGCCTCTTCTCCGGCAGTCAATTCATTAGTGGCTGTCTGCGCTATATTCGGCTGGATAACGCCGCGGTTGAAATATAGACGCCCCAGTTCAAACGCGTAATCAATATTGCTGTTGGAATTAGCGAATGCTTTTGAGGCATTGGCAATGGCTTCGTCCAAGTTTGCCAATCTTTCATTGGCAATGGCTTTGCCGTAATAAGCGGCATCAAGATTGGTCTTTTCAACTAGGGCTTTATCATATTTTTTTATAGCTGAATTGATATAAGCCGCCTTTTTGTCTTTATCCTGCTCCAGATTGGATCTGGCCATATCAATTAGAGCCAGGCGCAAATATGACACCGGATTATGCGGTTCCAATTCAAGCACTTTCTCATAGGTTTTGTCCGCCATATCCAAGTAGCCGGGCGCGTACAAAGCGGCATTTTCATAAATCATAGCCAGAGCTTCGTTGTTGCCGACTTTATTAGGAGATAAAGCAACCGCTTTCTTGCCGTAATCAACGGCTAAATTCAAATTATCCACGATTTGCGCCTGATTATTATTAGTAGCCGCTTGATTGGCTAAGGAGGAATAATAATTAGCTAAATTCAGATAATAAACATCCTGATAAGGAACAAGCGTTTTGGCTTTTTCCAACAGGCTGATTTTCTGGCCTAAATCAGCGGCTGTCAATGATTGGCGGGCGTAGATATCGGCCAGATATGTTTTAATGCCGCTGGTGAATAAAATAATAAAGATTGAGCTGGTGGTTAAAAATATCACCGCCAAAGCCAAAGCGTATTTAGGAGACGACCGGAATGATAAATTAAATGTCCTAAACTCCTCGGGATAAATTATAATGGCGCTGGACACTGTTAAAACCGCGATCAAGATAGAAATTAAAATCAAGGAACTGTTTAAGGCAAAAAGCAGATTAAAAATCAATATGGAAACCAAGCTGGCGAATAAAGCCAAAAGAATTGACTGCAATTCGCTGGTTTTTGTTTTTATCAGCGTCAGAAAACTCAAAGATAGGGCGATGAGGGAAATAATAACAATTAATAATACTCCCGCGATGCCGACAGTGGCTAAAAATTCAAATATAGAACCGGAAGCGGTGCCAAAGCGCAAATTCCACAAATTCTCGTAATTGAAATTAACATCCTTGTATTTGGAAAAACTGTAATAAAAAGTGGACGGTCCGGAACCGAAAACCGGGTCTGCCTTCAAGCTGTTTTTGGCTATAGCCCATGAGGCCTGGCGCGACAGCGCCACTTCGGCCGGTAAATTTATATTATAAAATGAATAATTCCCCAAAACAGCGAAAACAATCAAAACTAAAAATACTAAAATGGGAATGATTAAATTATTATTGGTAATTTTAATTATTTTCGGTATTAAAAACATTAATACTATTATCATGCCGACAATAGCCACCAGCCAAAATGAATAACCTTTTAAAAGCGATAACAAAACCAAGCTGGCAATAACCGCTAAGCCGGTTATCAGCTTAATAAATATAGCGCCGTATTTTTTTAGACGAGGATGAATATTATTTGTCTGCGTCGCCGCTATAACCAATAAAGGCAAAACCGACATAATAAAAATGCTTAAGCCGGTAAAGGAACCGATGGGATTAAAATTTATAACCCGGGTAAATTCCCAGGGAATAATAAAAATATTTGATATTTGCAATAAGGAAAAAAATATAATTAAGGCGCTGGAGACGGTAAAAGCCCAGAATAATGCCTTAACTTTCTTGGTATTGATATTATTAACCGTTAAATAATAAAAAAGTATGAATATAATCAAAGCGGCTAATCCCTTAGCATTGTCGCCATAAATGCCGATAATGCTGTCTGTTTGATTGACCGATAGCACGGTAGAAATAATATAGACGGCCAATAATCCGATTATCGGCCAGTCCAAAGGAGTTCTTTTCAGGTTTAATTCGCCGGATACCACTCCCTTCGTGGCCCAAACTATAATTCCGATTAGAACTAAAAAGTAAAATAATATATTTTTTTCAAATCCGGCGCCTTGCGCCGCCAAACCGGTTAAAAATAGAGGGCATAATAAAAATATCAATAAAATAGATGCCGTAATAATGCCGTCTAATAACTTAATTATCATGGGTTTTTCTTCCGGATTGGCTTTATTCTTAGCAATTATTTTATTAGGAATAACATTTTTTTTAAATTCAAATTTCGGCTTTAATAGCGATTTTAAATTAATCATAGATTTAAAAAAAAATTATATTTATTATATTAATAACATTGTAATATTTTTAACAAAAATAAGCAATGGATTATTAATTTTTTAAAATTTTTGTTTTGTAAATATGCCTTATATCTTCCATTAAATTCATATAAAATTCAAGATTATTTAAAACGGCTAATCTCCGGCCCAGGGCTTCGTTTAATTTGAATAAATGATGAAGATACGCTCGGGAATATGATTTTAACTCCGGCAAATTTGAATTCGGATTAATGGGAGTAAAATCATTTTTGAAATTAGAATTATTAATATTAATTGTGCTATAAAATGATTTGGAAACCTGCCCGTCCGGCAGGCGGGTTGGAAACCTGCCCGTCCGGCAGGCGGGTTGGAAACCTGCCCGTCCGGCAGGCGGGTTGGAAATTTTTTGGAATAGTCGGCCGTGCCGGCCTTCCCTGGTCGGGATCACGCAATCAAACATATCCCAGCCGAAGGAAGCGCATTGGCAAATGTCTGCCGGAGTGCCGATGCCCAAAGCAAAACGCAGAGAATTTTCCGGAATTAATCGGGCGATGGATTTTAAAACAGCTTCTTGTAAATTTCCTTTAGCATCAATCGGGCTCCCCCCGAATCCATAGCCGTCAAATCCGATTTTAACCAGCTTGTTCAAACAATATTTGCGCAAATCAAGATAAGGCCCGCCTTGGATAACTCCAAAGAGCAAAGGCAAATTATTGGTTATGCCTCTGGCTTTAATTTGCTTGCCATATTCAACCCGGCATCGCTTGGCCCAAGCAATCGTTCTGCCTACGGCTATCTTTAATTCTTTTTTGGAAAAATTATTGGGCGGACAATCATCAAGACAAACCATCATATCAACGCCCAGATCAAATTGGATTTGCATGGATTTTTCCGGAGTCATTTTCTGTAAAGAGCCTCCCCAGATTGACTTAAACTCCGCGCCTTCGTCCGTGATTTTACCCATTTTAGGATGGCTATGTATCAAAGAAAATATCTGGAATCCCCCGCTATCTGCCAGCAAAGGGCCCGGCCAGCCCATAAATTTATGGATCCCGCCGATAATTTTTATAATTTCCAATCCAGGCTGAAGATATAAATGATAGGCGTTCACTACCATCGCCCCCAGACCGATATTATTTAAATCCGTGCCGGATAATGTTTTAATAAAACCCCGAGTGGCGTCGGGCATAAAAAAGGGGGTAGTTATTTTTCCGTGCTTAGTGTTTATTGTCAATGACCGGCCATTATTTTTTTTATTCTGTTTAAATTTATTTATCATATTAACTTTACATTTTTATCTAATCCGTAATTACGCCGTCATTGCCGGCAATGCTATCATCCTCCAGCTTGGTAGTTTTAGCGGAAGCGGCGGAAGTAACCACCGAGCCGGTTTCCTTGTCTATCGCGCTAACGCTGGTGCCGGAAAGCAAGACTAGAATCTTATTCTTATCATCCGGAGACGGAGTGATGGCTATATTAAATTCAGCTTCAACCTTATCAATGCTGATAGGCAAACGGCCTATATGCCAGACTACTTTATGATTATCATTGTCATAGTAAAGAGAACCGACAGTTGTCTGGTTTTTATCGTCCCAATTGACATAAGCCGGTAGCTGGCTGGTGATTTCCAAATCATTTAATTCATGCAGATTATTTGATATTGTCCAATATACTTTATAGCTGGTGGCGGATCCAACCTTTGGCGGCAGCGGCCCGTAGCCGACGGCGATATTATCTTCATTAAAATATCTCAATTTTTCATTTAATTTTAAATCACTGTTAATTGAATTAATAATGGTGTTGCTTTTGGCGCTTTCTTGATCGCTTGGCGACGCGTCCATACCGCTAATGCCGCTATCGGCTGGCTTGGAGCCAATGCTGAATTGAGCATAACTTTTAATTTGATATTTTTTGGCGGTATCTATATTATTTTTATCCAAATTAATTTTATCTAAAGGCAATATATTAATGGCAAAATCAATTATCCCTTCTTGATTTTGGCTTAATGATTCAAGATTCGGTATTTCATCCTTTGTCCAAATTATAGTTCCATTATTCAGTATCCCCCCATTTTTATCATTAAATGAGCTTTTGTCTAAAAATTCATCTTCCAATATGGCCATAATGACAACATCTTTCATTTCCGTTTCGCCTTTATTGGCATAAACAATGGAATAGTTCAATGTTTGGCCGAAATCCACGCTCTGGTTGTTCCGCGAGCCATTGATAATTAATATTAAATTCAAATCGCTTTTAATTACTTCCAAGGAAATTTTATCGGCAAAAAATTTATAATACTTTACGCCGTCGTCGCTGTATTCATATAATAAATTAAATTCTTCCTGGTCGCTGTCTTTGGCTTTGGCTTTAAATTTAATCTTTAATTCTTTTTCATCCGCGCTAAGATCGTTAATCTGCCAAATGCCGATATTTTTTTGTTCCGATTCGGATTTAGTCAGTATGGCCACATTCGCCGGCGCTGCCAAAGTAAAACGGAAATTCTGCAAATAATTATTGGCTTCAGCTTTATATTTAATAGTGATTTCCCTTTCTTCATTTATTAAAGCGCTGGCATTGCTGTCAGCAGACAGATTGACGCCGATATTGCTTATTAAAATTTCCCGGGATGATTGTTTTTTGAATTCAGATGAAAAATTTGCCGGAATATAAGTTATAGATTGCGCCAAAGCGCTTAGATTATCCAACGGAGCGATAATTTTTCCCTTGATTTTAATATTCCCGCTTTCTCCCGGCGGCAAGCTGCTAAATTTCCAAATATTATTATTAGCGTTGGCCTGGGGCTGGCTGTCTAAAAATATAAAATTTTCCGGATAAATTACGTTAATTTCTATATTATTAATATTGGCAATATTTAAATTTTTATAAATTAATTCATAAAAAAACTCCTGCCCCGCCGCTACCTCATTGGGCGCATTAATAGTTAATTCAACTTTAGTGGGATCGGCGGATAGCGAAGTGTATAAATAATAATAAATTGCATAACCGGCGGCGGTGAAAAACCCAATCATTAAAATTAAGCTTAATAGCCAAAAAACAAATCCACGGCGTTTTTTGATGTCTATCTTGGAAACATTAACTTTATTCCCTTCAGCATCTTGATAAATTTCCGATAAGCTTTCGTCTATTTCTTCTTTTTTTTCATGGCGCACATATTCGTCAAAATTTTTAACTTCTTCGTCTGTCGGTATTTTCCTGATGACAAATTCAGATAAGCTTGATTTGCTATTTTTTATTTTGATATCCGAATTTTTATTATTTTTATTATTTGGTTTTGGCATAAATATTTAAAATATATTTAATTCCGTAATTAAAGCCCAATATTTATCAGTATCCAAGCTATCTTCTATGCGCCAGCCGTTAGGGCCGACATTTATTTCCGGCTGATTAGCGGGATAATGCCAAATAATTTTCATATTGGCGGGCAGGGTCAGGCGGGAATTTATTTTTTCGGCTTTGGCTCCGGATTGTTTTTGCACATACAAAGAATAAGGAATATTCTGCTTTTTGTCTGGCTGGGCTAATGATATTAATTTATCAATTAAACCGTTGGCGCTGTCTTCCGGCTTGACAATGGCAAAAGGCAATTTATATTTTAGATGAATAATTGCCGTTTCGCCCGGGTCAACCATGGACCAATTGGCAAACACGGTATAACCGGCTTCGGTATAAATATTGGTACCGCTAGCTCCATCAATTTGCGCCGAGGATTCCTGATCAAAAACATCCTGGTCGTTCTGCCAAAAATCTTCCGGCTGGCTGAAGTAGATATCATCCGGCTTTTTAAAGCCGTCGGCGGCTATCAATTCAGCGCCCAAGGGCACATAAATTCTCATCCAATCAACATTGCGCACGCCGGTAAAAAGCTCATTTTTTATTCCGGTATGGGCGCGCTTTATTTCTACCGAATCAATGATGCTGCCGTCAACCTGAATTTCGGCTTGATGGCTGATTTCCTCTTCAATTACCCGGTCTGTTTTCTGGCCAGCGATATTCGTATTAATAACCGATAAATAATCCCATTTAGTATGAACAATCCTTCCGTCCCAGCCGTATTTCTCTATTTTTTCCTGCAATTCATTATCAGTAAAATAAAATAAAATTTGCTTGGTTTTGACATTCTTTCCAAATAAATTAATTAAACTGACCAGATTATTGCCGTTGGCTATATCGGGCGGATTATTTATTAATTTCAGCAACAGATCGCCTATTATTTTTTTAGGTTTGTGGTAATTAATTTCCGCGGGAAAATTGGTAATTTTAGACGGCGGTTCTGCTGCCAATTCGTCAGTAGAGGCGATAGCTTCCTGTCCGGCAATTTCGGCAGAATTTGCCGGAGATAAAAGCGGCGGCGTACTGGTAGAAAAAGAAGATTGGTCAATATTATTTTTTTCCACTATTTTTTGCAAATTGTCGATTAAATTATCCGCTGTCAATATTACTCCGTATGCCTCTGACATATCTATCGGGCCGAAAATATCCAAAAAATCCGCAAAAACATTCGGCGTAAAGCTGATAACGCCGTCAACTGTCGGACCGCCGCTTTTATCATAAAACCACATTAGCTTTTTGGCGGAAGTCGGCCAATCCGGCCACCAATTAGCATCCCAAAAATACCATAAAGGATTAACAAGCTGGAGCGGTTTGGGCGCCTTAATTAATACTGATAGCCCCCCTTCCGTGTCATAACTGCCTCCGGCGGGAACTTCAATATTTTTAATTTTGCCATTGGCGAAATCCAATAAGGCATAACTGCCGATAAATCCGCCGGTGGCGCGCAATTCCGTGTTATTCTGAAAAATCAATAAATATCTCTTGTTGGCAAAGTTTCCTAAAAAAATACTCAAGTTATTAAGCAAGTCTTCAAATTCAAGCAAACTTTCATCCAATAATACTGATCTATTCCTGACTAAAATAAATTGATCGCGATAATCTTCCGGTATATTGTTTGAATTTATATTTTCCAATCCCATTCTTAAATCAGAGCTGCTTATTATAGCTGTATGCAAATAATCGCTTAATCGGGCAATTTTTTCTTTCAAATTGCCATTATCGCCGTTCAATAAAAAATTAATAGCTACGCTTAAACTATCGGCCAGTCTGGATGCTTTCTCTCCGGCGGACAGGATATGCCTTGACTCTGAAGCTAGTCGCCAGTTTTCGTTGGGAGCGATTGAGGCGAGAATAAAAAGAATATCGTTTATTTTATCCGTTTCCTCTTTGGCTTTTAAAAAATTGCTGCCGGCTTTATTAAAATTTTGGACGGCGCTGCCAAAATCCAGATCCTTGGCAAAATTTATTCCGGAAATAAAATCCGCCGTCGCCAGAGAACCGGCGCCGATTATGGCTTCGCCTTGGCCGGCTATATCAAATGATTTGTAATAAGTGAGTGCTTTTAACGGCAAGACTAATATTACTAATACTAAGGCAAACGACAAAACTTTAGGGCGCAACTTGATACGGCAGGAGGCAAGTATTTTATTTTTATTTTGATTTTTAGCCGGAAGCGGATAAGAATGTTTTTTCTTTGGAATAAAAGAAAAAATATGCTTTAAGACAGATAAAGGCTTTAATAAGGAAATCAAGGCAAAATACGCAAATCTGGCCAAGAATAATGCCAGCCACCCCAGTTTATGGAAAAATCTGTAAAAAAATATTAAAAATCGGCCAATAAATTTAAAAGCGAAGAATATAAATTCAAATATAAATAATTTTTTTATTCCGGACTTTATTAAATTGCTATAATTATTCGCCCGAGAAATATTTTTTGCCGGTTTAGGCGGTCTTTTTCCATTTTTTGCCTGGAAAAATTTATTAAAGAACAAACCTGGTTTGGCTTTAATAATCCTAAAATTATTCTTCCCTGTCTTAAAAATTTCATAAAATCTATTTTTTATAAAATCTAGCTTAATTTTTTCTTCTTTTTTTATAATCTCATCTTCTAATTTATTTTTTAAATCCACCACAAAACGAGACGAACGGACGTCTTCGGCCACATAAATATTATTCAATTTTTTATGGTTAAGCATGGGGACTTTTCAAAATAAAATGTATAAATTAATAAAATTTTCAATTCTTTTTAGATCTTACACTATTAATTATACTGCCAATAATTATACCTAGTATAGAAAAAGATAAACTATAAAGCGTATATACTGCGTTGAGAACAACACCTAAATCAGCCTCACTATTTATTTTTCCCAATAAACTATTTGTTAATATGCCTATTAAAGTTATTACAGCTAAAATTAAAGAAGGAAATGATCCAATTATTAATCCTTTTAACCAATTTTTTTTTATTCTTTTAATTCTAAATAAACCATATAAAGCTGATAAAATAATTATAATCATTAAAATACTAATTATCCAATACCAATATATTATATCCATATGTTTAATTTATAAATATTTAAAGTTTCGGCGGCGCATTTTTCCCAGCTGTATTTTTTAATCTGCGCTCTGCCTTGGCTAATCAATTCTTGACGCATGCTGCCGTTATTAATAATTGATTCAATTTGCGTTTGCATTTCTTCTTCGCTTTCCGGATTAAAATAAACGGCCGCTTGGCCCAAAACCTCAGGCAAGCTGGATTTATTAGAGCTTAATACCGGGCAATCGTTGACCATGGCTTCCAAAGCCGGCAGTCCGAATCCTTCATAATAAGAAGGAAAAATATAAACCACGGCATTTTTATATAAAATCCGCAAATGGCTGTCCGGAACGTATCCTAAAAATTTTACAAAATCATTTTTATCCAGTTTATTATACAAATTCTGTCCACGGGCAAAATCTTTTATATTCTTATAAAAATAATCTTCTTTGCCTACTAAAACTAGGCTTAAATTCCTGTATTTTTTAATAATGGCGGAAAAAACTTTAATTAATTTTTCTAAATTTTTATGGGGATAAGCATTGCCGGTATAAAGCAAATACGGATTATTTATATTATACCCTAAAAGGATCTTATTGTCATCTAAATTCATTTCATCTTTTGATTCCTTTTTAGACAGCGTTGATACGCCTTCATATATCACTGTTATTTTATCAGGATCAATTTTAAATTCATTTATAATATCTTGCTTGGTAAAATTGGAGACGGCGATTATTTTTTTCGCTCTTTTAACCGCGGACCAAATTACTGCTTTATAAAATAGAAGCTTAATCTTATAAATAAACGGATTTAAGGTAGTGGCCCGCTCGTCTGGAAATTTATGGACTATCAAATCATGGATGGTAACGATAAATTTTTTCGGATAAAAAATCGGCGCGTTAAAATGAGGGAAATGGACTATATCCAATTTTTCTTTCATAAGTATCATAGGAAATAAAATTTGTTCCGCCAGCGTATACCACCTGATATCTGCCAAAACTTTTTTGACATTAGGGTTTTCTGTTTTAAATTTATCAAAATTTTCCTTGGTCAAAAAAACAACATATTGATTCTCGTTGTCAATCTTAATTATATTATCAACCAATTCCTGAGTATAACGCCCCAGCCCCTTGCCGATTGGCCCGTAAAACCGCGCGTCAATCCCGATTCTTTTAATTTTTTTATTATTTATTACCATTGATATATTATAGCATAAATATATTTTTTTATATAAAAAAACGACTGCCTATAAAAGTATTAAATCGTCATTGCAAGCGACCGAAGGTGCGCGGCAATCTCATAATTTTTGCACTTTCCCCGAGATTACTTTGTCGCTTCGCTCCTCGCAATGACAATTTTAGACAGTCAGTAATTAATTTGTTTTTTTTCTTTCTTTTTTTTGCTTCTTGCATTATTTTTCTTAATTCTTCTTCTGACAATTTCTTTCTACTGCTTGGCTCCGGGCATTGTTCGTCCGGATTATGGAATTCTCCGCATGCTCCGCAATAATAAGCATCCATTCTGTTTATTTCCATTTTATCACTCCTTATAGAAAAAAACTTTTTGAATGACCAATATTAATACATTAGCAAATCTATAAAATAAAGTAAATAATATATGCCATTAAAAACTAAAAAAAGATTTATCATTTATAAACTGGCTTTTTGCCATCCAGCCGTAGTTTATCCGCCTCCGGAGGGAGCCGGAATCCATGGTTAAGCTCGTCTAAACACTGTTGTTAAA
>PETS01000055.1 GCA_002781265.1 Candidatus Falkowbacteria bacterium CG02_land_8_20_14_3_00_36_14
TCTTTATTTTTTTAAATTTCTTATGCCCAATGCCTTTAGTTAAAAGCTCGGCCATCAACCCCCTTTTTAGCTCTTCCGTTTTTTTAATTTCCTGATCAACTTTTTCTATCTCTTCATCAACGCATGATAAAATTTCAGCGATTTTATTTTGCTCTTTAATCGGTGGCAATAAAACTGGAATTTCAGCCATTATATTATTCATTAATTTGGGATTGCCGGTCTTTACAACATATTTTTCAGCTATACAACTTAAAGCTAAGGATAAGAATTTCATATTTAAATTATCGACTCTTGCTTTCAGCGTCCCGCAAACATTGGTACAATTAAATTTTTCGTTTCGATAAAATACCGTGCCTGCATAAGCACCGTCAGTAGTCCATGTTACATACTCGCCGTCAAAATCAAAAGTTTTTAATCTTCCCATCTCTCCATTATTCATACTTTGCGATGAATACACCGGAAAATTGCCTAAATTTCCTCTTATTTCATTTTTACTAATTACCCGGCCTCTGCCTAATTCGCAAACATCTTTAACTTTTTTAATTTGCCATTCTTTAGGAATAATTTTTGTAAAATCATTATTCATAACGATTTGATATATTATTTCTAAACTGGCTCGCAGTTCTTGCGGAAAGCTGCGCATCCTCCTCTTTGGTCAGAGAGTCAATATGCACGCCGAATTTAATCCTGCTAACGGACGAATTTTTACTTTCTTTTGATAGATTGCCTCCGCCCTCAACTATTGAAAAAACCTTAATGCCCGCCTTGCCGGCCGCAGAAGTCGCGTCCTCAACGGTAACGGCGATGTCAAATTCAACCGTCCGGTTATCCTTGCTATCAGTTAAATGCATATCTCTTTTAGAAGATTCCCTAATCTCTTCAACCGATTCAACCAAATCGGTTAATACTTTTTTAATAAAATCTTTTAGTTCCATATATTTTATTTAGCAATAATAATTTTAAATTTCCCGCCCTTTTCTTTAACTACTTTTTTAAAAGCTTCCTGCTGTTTTTGGTCTGATTTTACTGTGCTTGGAGTTTCAATTTCCTCAACAATCAATTCGCCGTCTAGGCGAACGTACAAATCAGGAATTTTACGGCCTAATTTTGGCGGCTTTGCGCCGCCGGGCAAATCGGCCCGCAAATAGCTTGCGCCTTGTTTCTTATAATAATCAAAACGCTGTTGCACTTTTTTATCGTGCTTGGCTTGGCCGATTTTTGTTCTTGTTGTTGCCATATATTTTAGGTTAGTAATTAAATTATTTTTTCAGTCCATCTGGCGCCTCAATTCTCTTCACTTTTTTTGATTTATTTATTCTCATCTGCGCTTTTCCGATAGTGTCAGGAGTGGGAAGCTCTTCCGGCATGGTGCCGCCAAGGCTATCAATGGTGTTGCGAACCTTTTGGCCAACTTCATAATGGGCCAGATTTGCCATGCTTTCGCCTTTGATATTATCCCGTTTTATTTTAGCGTCAGTTTGCGTGGCGCGGAACAAATTGGCTGCCAACTCTTCGCTATTCATATGGTCAAGAATTTTTTGTGTTTTCTTCAACTTCTTTTTTATATGTATGTCCTGCATGGTTAGTCCGCCATATAAACCTTTATATCCAGCGTTTTGAAAAATAGCAAATCTTTCAACACCAGCGCCGGAGGCAGTCTGCATTAAGCTCATATTATGCTTTTTCATCTCTTCCCTTAAAAAAACACGATTATGATCTTCTACTAAATTGTCGGTTTTTTCCTGTCTTCGCGTTTGAATTGCAAAATAAGTTTGGCCTTCAGCCACTACCACCTTAGTCGGGTCGGAATTTTGAACAATTAGGTAGCTGGCATACCGCGAAAGATATATAGTTTCTACTGGTTTTTCGGCTCCAGACCCAATTTGAACCATCTCGTTGGCGTCAACAAAATGGTTGTGGATAACTTCACCGCTGTTCTCGCATGCTATTTTTGCCTTATTAACCGCGGTTAAAAAATTACGATAATCGGTATATTCCAAAACTTTAGCGAGTTCGCGCGAAGACCAATATTCCTTACCATTATCATCTATCCTTTTAATTGTTTCAAATATATTTTCTTTCATATTTTTATTTAGTATTAATATTTTAATTCTTTAATATAATTTTTAACTTTTTTATCAATTTTTTCCCTTTCTTCTTCCAAATCCTTTAACTCAACCAATACTTTTTTAATATCAATGATTTCTTCCGTTTCGGCGCTATCAATATACCGGCGAACATTCAAATTAAATTCATTTTCTTCTATTTCTTTGACATCAACCACCCGAGCGAATTTTTCAATATTTTTATAATCGTCGTAGGCCTTAACGATTTTATCAATATCTTGCACTCGCAAGGTATTTTGATTTTTACCCTCTAAATAATCTTTCTCCGCTTCAATAAATAATATTTTTCCTTTTTTATTTTCCGGCTTGTTTTTATTAAATATAAATATAGCCGCCGGAATGCCGGTACCGTAAAAAAGTTTAGACGGCAAGGAAATAATCGCGTCAATTATGTTGTTTTTAATAATTTGCTCTCTAATCCGCCCCTCGCTTCCGCCCCTAAATAAAACGCCATGAGGTACCACTACGCCGGCCCGGCCGTTTTGATTCATTGACTTTATAATATGCAAAACACAAG
>PETS01000056.1:0-2156 GCA_002781265.1 Candidatus Falkowbacteria bacterium CG02_land_8_20_14_3_00_36_14
CCTCAAGAAAAAATAGCGTCTACATTATTTTTATCTTTAAATAATATTAATTATCCACAGAAGGTAGCTTTGACTCTGCAACAGTACATAAATTGACATAATATTAAATATCTGCTATTATTATATATTGTTCTTTAAAATATTTTTTACTAATTACCAAGTTTATATCTGTAAAATAATAATATTGCTATAAATTTGGTAATTAGTTTTTTATACAAAGAGGGATTATTCTTATCAATCTTTTCTAATTGGAGGCCATTATGAATACAGAACTGGGAACAACAGAAGTAGAAGGAAAAGGTTTGCCGAGTAGTTATTCAAAGATCAAGATAGTCCATAACGTCTTGATCAAACTCCCAAGCCTGCCAAGGCCAGGAGAAGAAGGACTTAATCCCGCTTTTATACAGGAAGTTATGGCTAATAACTTCCAAGCAAATGGAGTAGGCGAGGTTAAGGTTCCTCGCCATTTCAAAAATGCCATTTCAATGCCTTCTAATAATGGAGTGGTGTATGTAAATTGCCACTTCTATGGATTTACAAAAGAAGATTTTGTGCATCATCAGGGAAAGCGGCCTATGGCCGTTGTAAGTACGGTGGTGCAGGAAAAAATCACTGCACAAAGAAGAAAATTTATACTTATTGACCATTACAAGGCCAAGCTGGGTACAAAAGCTATTCTACAAATGAAATTCTCTCCCGGGGTGGATCGGTATGGCACAGCCATCCCCGGGACTGACCACATGGTCAGATTCTGGAAAATCAAAAGATAAAAAAAGTAAAAACTTGAATTCTTAATTGAATTCAAAAAGCCTAGCACATTGTGTTAGGCTTTTTTTCTTTTATTTTTTATATTTTATCTTTTATTTTTAAAATTTAATTTTATACGCCTACCCCGCCCTTTCCTTATCCACTACGGCCGCTCGGCTGGCAAATATATCTTTAATAAATACGCTCACGGCCGTGGCTACCGGGATTGACATAATAGCGCCGACAACACCGGCAACTTTGAAGCCGATCATTAAAACGGAAATGCTGATAATCGGATTTAGGCCTACTGCCTTCTGCATTATTTTTGGCACTAAAATATTATTTTCTACCAATTGGATTATATAATAAATTATAGCTACAAACGCGGCCAATGATGGAGATTGGGTAAAAGCTAAAAATATAGCCGGAATTGCGCCCAGCGTCGGACCAAGATAAGGCACAAACTCGGTTATACCGGCAATTAAGGCAAGCACCAGCGCGTATTTCACCTTGAATATAGTTAAAGCAAGGTAAGTTAAAAGAAATATTACCAAGCTTAAAATCAGCTGTCCGCGCAGCCATAAGCCGATTTTTTTCTGCATGCGGTTTATCAACTGCATTATATACGGCTGATGCTGTTCAGGGGCTATGGACCAGACCAATTTTTTTATGGCGTTCTCTTCCACCACCATATAAAAAGTCAGCACCAGCACTAAAAAGAAAGAAAGAATTCCGCCAAAAATATTAGTAACCGTGGAAAAAATACTGCCGGCCGCTGACTGCAAATTGGAGCTCAAAGTGCCTAAATTTTCTTTAATAGAATCTAAAATTCCATATTGCGCTGAAAACTCCTTAAAGGCGGTGATTCCGGAAATTACCTTATTGAAATAATTGGGAAAATTGGCTGACAAATCTCCAATTTGTTCTACTATGGGAGGAATTATCAGCACCAGCGCCGAAGCTAAAACGGCAAACAAGACAAAATATATCAGCAGTACGCCGATCACCCTCGGTATTTTTCTTTTTTGCATCCAATCCACCCAAGGATCAACCGCGCTGGAAAAAATCAAAGATATGAAAAGTATTATCAGAATATCCTTAATTAAAAATAAAAAATATAAAAGCAAAAATACCATTATGACTTTAAATATGGTAAAGGTGGTGATATTAATATTAATCGGCTTGTCTTTTATTTCCATAATGTTATCAATTTTTAACCTTGCCTGCCGGCAGGCAAGTTTCTAATTTTTATTTTAAAACTTTTTGTCATTGCGAGGATCCGCCAGCTCGCCTCGCTGACGCTATGGCGAAGCGGGCAGACGGAGACGAAGCAATCTCGGAGAGAGAAATAAATTTTATTTTTTGTTTTTAATGTTTTTTCTGCTCACTGAGATTCCTGCCTGCCGGCA
>PETS01000056.1:2214-4835 GCA_002781265.1 Candidatus Falkowbacteria bacterium CG02_land_8_20_14_3_00_36_14
AAACAGGCAATATAAAGAAAAGGGGGCAACTTCTATGTTGCCCCCGAAAAATTAGTGTATGGCCCTGGCGGAAATGGAGACGATCGCCTCCATTACCTCTTCCGGATCTTTGAACGCAGCAATGGCCTTCTTACTTTGGAGGCCGTCGCTAATGATAACCACTTTGGTAGCGAGAGATATCTCCTTCTCGCCTAAAAACACTTTCTTATCCACACCGATTACAATCGGTGTGATCCCTGGGCTGAATCTGGGATCCAGCCGGGCGATGAAGATTCCGGGCCCAGAAAACCTACAAAAATTCTTCGGCATTCTGGTATTCAAATGCCGAATATCCGGATCCGAAGATGCTGCTCGAACTTCTAAGTTTCCTTTCATAAAAAAACCTCCTCAAAATTTTTGCCCACTGCAATAAATGCCCCAAATAATAATAAAATAAAAACTATTTTATCCCCCCTTTCATTATGGAATGAACGAAAATTAAAAAATACCTATCTAATACCATAATGCATTATTGCAAAAAAGTCAAGGTTAAAAATTTTTTAATTTTTATATCAAATCCTTTTTATAACTTTATTTTTAAGGCGATCATAATATAAAATAAAAAGGATAATACCTATTAAGCCGATAATAATTTGATATCTTGGGGGAAAAGTTGATCCGTAGGAAAACGCGAAAGCAAATGGAGTTATCCCGATAAATGTCGCCAATAAATATGAAGGCCAGCGCATATTACTGAAAAGTCCGAGAGCATAGCTCAAAATATCCACCGGTAAAAATATGCGCAAGAAAATAACCATCCCGAAAAGGTTGTTTTTGGGGATCAGCGCTTCCAGCTGTTCTAATTTTTTAATATTAATTATCTTGGTTATCAATGGCCGGCCGAATCTTCTGGACAGACCAAAAGCTATGGCCGCCCCGGCCGTCCATCCGCTAATGCTTAATATGGATGCTAAAACAGGCCCCCACAAAACGACGGCTACAGGCAAAAACGGCAAAGCGCTTACCGGGGCGATAACAACCCCGAAAACAATAATAAAAATATATAAAATCATTCCGGCTCCGCTTTTTAATCCGATTAAATTTTTAAGATTGGCGAAATAATAATTAGAAAAGTAAGAAGCGGCCAAAAAAATTAGAACAATGGCAGCCAGCGCCGCAAATTCTTTTTTATTAATCTTTACAAACATATTGGTATTACTTTATTAATTCATTTTTTATGTTAGCATAACTTTCTTCAAACCACAATAAATTTTAGCAATAAAAAAAATCCAGATTGTTAAAATCTGGATATAATTAAAGACTAAATAATTTTTACCGGCTGGCCATGCCATTTTTCTCTATTTCTTGAAATAAAATTTTTTTTAGCTACCCTTAAGGCTTCTCGAGAATTTAAAGTTATGGGAAATTGCTGTTCTTCGTAATAGATACCAATACTACGTCCGCAAAGATGCTTAGGGAGTATTCTATTATTTAAATCATGATGATTTTTCGGTTCCCATTTTCTAAGATCAAAATAAAGAATACAACCGCCGATGCTTAATAATTTTACCGCTAAAAAACCCGGAGCCAATTCATAAAATTCTGATATGGTTTTATGAATTATTTTTCTTGCCTCATTTATGGAAGGAACATCCATTTCGCCCTCCTTGTTATATTTATAATTTTAATACTTAAAAGGGTTGAAATTGGTATGATAATCAAATACTTCTTGCTCTTCCGCTCTTTTTAATAATCCAATCACTTTATAAGTTATCGGCGTAAACAAAATTTCCACGCCGCATTTAAATATATAATTAGATACTACAATTGTAAAGAGCAATGAGGCCGGCAATACGCCGGCAAAAGCTATCACCACGAATAACAAAGTATCAACTGCCTGGCCGATTAGAGTTGAAGAAATCGTGCGCAAATATAATTTTTTCCCTTTGGTGAATATTTTTATCTTGGCCATTATATAAGAATTTAAAAATTCGCCGGCCAAATAGGCAGTTAAGCTGGCAACAACAATTCTCGGCACCATCCCCAATATGGCCTCGTAAGCTGATTGGTTTTCCCATCCTTCAGCCGGAGCCAATCTGCCGACAGCCATAAAAACTCCGGCCATTAATAAATTGGCCATAAAGCCAATCCATATTATTCTTCTCGCTTTTGCATAGCCGTACACTTCCGTAAAAATATCGCCAAAAATATAAACCAGCGGAAAAAGAATTGTCCCGCCGTCAAAGGTAAACGGCCCTAGCTTTAAAATTTTAGCAGATACAACATTGGAAATTATCAAAGAAGCGACAAATAATCCCAATATAACATCATAAAATTTAATCTTTTTATTCATATAGAAAATTTACTATGTTTTGTAAAATAAATCAACCTTAATAAATAATATTTTATATCAAACTCTATCCGTTTAATGCAAATTATTTATATAATAAAAACCCCAATATTTTTTATATCGGGATTTTTAATATTTCTAATTTTTCTTTTTATTTCATTTTTAAGGATTTAAATCAACCATACTATCGCCGTTAAGGTCATACTGCAAAGCGCTTTTCATCAAGCCGAAATCAGATATTCCCACAACGCCATTTTTATCAAAATCGGATTTTAAACAATTGCCTGTCGCC
>PETS01000056.1:4851-9293 GCA_002781265.1 Candidatus Falkowbacteria bacterium CG02_land_8_20_14_3_00_36_14
TTTCCATATCAAAAGGATAAAATGTATTATTATTGCTCAAATTAATAACATTATCGCCGTTCAAGTCATACTGCAAAGAGATTTTTAATAATATTAAATCGGTAGTGTTGATATTGCCGTCCGAATTAAAATCAGCCTTAGCGCAATCTCCTGTAGGTAATTGGCGGTAACAGGATTGAAAAATATCAAAATCAGAATTAACTTGCTCGCTCGCTACTCCATTATTTAAAGCTTGCATGCTTACTGCCCCATCACCGTTTATATCATAGGCCATTGAACCTATAAGTAATGTATGGTCCGGTCCGCCAACAAAACCATCGCCGTTAAAATCCGCCTTGGCGCATGTGCTGGTGGCAATCTGATTAAAACATTTAATAAAGTCTCCATAATCAGAAGAATAAATTTGATTATTCCCTATATTCACTACTCCGTCTCCATTTAAATCATAAACTCTTACAGTATTTAATAATTTGCCATAATCTAGGGGGGTAACATATCCGTCATAATTAAAATCAGCCTTAATGCAATCCCCGGCTACTCCCAATGCGTTATTGTCATTAAAACAAAATAGCCAAAAATCAAAATCACTCGCATATTTTTGGTTTACACTTAAATTTACTATTCTATCGCCGTTCAAGTCATATTGCAAAGCGCTCTTCATTAATCCGAAGTCAGATATTCCCACTGCTCCATTTTTGTCAAAATCGGATTTCAAACAATTGCCTGTCGCCGGTTTTAACCAGCATGATTTGAAAATTTGTATATCAGAAGGATAATATTTATTATTGCTTAAATTTAAAACATTATCGCCGTTCAAGTCATATTGCAAAGCGCTTCTCATTAAATTGAAATCAGATACGCCGATTACTCCATCTTTATCAAAATCGGATTTTAAACAATTGCCTGTCGCCGGTTTTAACCAGCATGATTTGAAAATTTCAAAATCATTAGCTGGCGGCACGGCTATTAAATTATTTTTTAAAGCCGCGCTGGTTCTTGGTTGGACATCATAAGATACAGCCCAGATAATAGCGGCTAAAAATCCGGCGACAAAACCGAGAATTAATACCGTTTGCCATGATTTGATTTTGGATTTATTAATGAGGACAAAGCTTCTTTCCATCCAGGAAAGGCTTTCTTTGGCCATTTTATCTACTGGCCTTTGCGATTGAATAGGCATAGTTTTAAAATTAAAATTTAAATATAAATATATTTAATTTATTAAATTAACTATAAAATTAAACCTTAATTAAATTAATAATATCAGCCTGGGTTATTATTCCCGTCATTTTTCCGCCGGTATCAACAACCGGAATAGTGAAATAATGTTTAGTTTTAAATATATTTACCAGCTCTTTAACATCCGTATCCGCGAATATCGTAAAACAGGGCTGAGTCATAATATCTTGGGCGGTTAAATTAAGAAGCTTATTCATTTCTTTCTTTTTTTTTCTGGAAATTCTTTCGGTAAATTCCGCTTTTTTTAAAAAATCAATATATGACGGCAAATAAACCTGGGCTAAATCTTTAACGAAAAAATCCGTTTCGGTGATTATGCCCAGAACTATATTATTAGAAATAATCGGCAGGCCATGAATCCTATTTATTGTTAAAAGCTCTGCCACTTTAATAATTTCCGTATCCGGGCTGGCTGATATAACTTTTTTTACCATTATTTGCTTAACTTTCATAAAAAATTTATACTATTAGATATCCACATATATTTATTATAACATATTTATTATTCTTTGTATATAAAAATGGCCAAGTTGTAAAAACTTGGCCTTGATAATACAAATCTATTTTCTATTGAATTATTATATCAGCAAACTTTAACTATTTCCGCTTTATTCTTATCTATGGCTATAAAACTTGACGGCACTTCTGTCCAGGAACCGCTGTTGTAATATTCTATATCACCTGAATTATAATATTTGGCAATATGCGTATGCCCGCAAAAAATATAATTCGCTCTTCTTAATCTGGCATAGCGGACCGCTCCTTTGGCCACTTCCTCTGACATTCTCAGCCAGCTATGGCTGTGCTTTTTGACAAAATTGCTTAATAATTTATTTTTACTGTCAATTTTTTGGATTAAATTATATAAATATACGGCCATAGAGCTGATAATAATGCTTTTATGCAAAAAGCGGTCAAATTGGTGACCATGAATGGCTAAATATTTTTTTCCATTACATTCCCACAAATATTGCTTGTAAACCTTAACGCCCAGAAGATTTGACAAAATGCCGATGGCGCCGTCATGGTTTCCGTTTATCCAGACTACTTCTTTGGTTTTAGAAAGCTTGCGGAAATAAGAAAGGACCCCCCAATGCGCGCTGGGCAGGCGCTTAAAATTAAGCCCGTCAAAAATATCTCCGTTCAAAATCAAGCGCTGGCAATTATAGCCGCTTAATACTTTTTGCAATTCTTTTATGCGGCTTAATTTATTTCCCAAATGAATGTCGGAAATAATCAGAGTGTCAATATCTTTTTTATGCATAAATAAAGTAAGAACCCTAAACCAGGGCTTAAAAACCAGCTTCTATTTTAAATTTGCTTTTAAAGCTATTTTATCGGAATAGATATGTAAAAAGTCGTGCCCTCGCCCTCTTTGGAGTTAAACCAAATCCGGCCGCCTAAGGCCTTCATTATAACTTGAGCGGCGCTCATGCTGATGCCGGCTTCTTCCGTATCGGTTAATAAAGCGTTCTCGGCGCGGAAGAATTTATGAAAAATTTTTGTTTTGGCCTCCTCCGGCATGCCGATGCCGCGGTCTTTAACGCTGATTATATATTCCTTTGATTTATCATTAGTTATTTCCACTTCTATATCATTGAATCTTTCCGGCAAGGAATAAATGATGGCATTCCTAATAACGCTTTCCACTACATGACTGAATAAATTTCCATCGGTTTCGGTATTGATTATTTCATCTTTGGGAAAATTAAATTTTATTATGCAATTTTTATTATTAGCCATCGGCTCTAATTTTTTGATAATCTCTTCAATAATTTTATCAATCTGCACCCGCGATAGGTCAATTTTTAAATTGACTGATTGTATTTCTGAAGCTTTTAATAATTTATTTACCAAATCCACCATTATTTTGGAAGATTTATTTATATTATCAAGCCATTGTTTCTGGTCGGCATTTAATTTTCCTTTTTTATCCTCCAGTAATAATTCCACAAATCCCCTGATGCTCGTCAAAGGCGTACGGAGCTTATGAGAAGCCACGGCGATAAATTTATATTTTGTCCGCTCTAAAAGCTTCTCCTCGGTCACATCCCTGATCCAGACAAAATGGCCGAAAATATCCCGGCTCCCTGATTTATGGTCTATCAAGCAGCGTAAAAATATTTCATATATCCTATTATCAACCTCAACGTCAATTAAATTAGAAGGGTGCCCGGCAATGCACCGGCTGACGCGCTCTTTAAGCTTATGCTTGGAAAATTTCTGGAATAAAGCCCCTAATATTTCTTCTTCATTCTCGCTGCTGAAACCGACAATATTCTTGGCTTCATTATTTATAAACATTACTTGACCGATATTATCCAATAATATCGCGCCGGTGGACATATTTTGGGCGATATGAGTTAACTTGTTTTTTTCCTGCAGTAATTGTTCCGTGCGCTCTTTAATCTTATAAAAAAGAATGTTTATTTTAGCCGCTTCTTCCTCCCATTTTTTAGAAACTTGATAAACTATAACCATCACCACTATCCAAACCAAAAAAATCGGCAATACTATTATTACGCCCTTGCCTAAATTTATAAACATGATATAAGTTGATAAAAACCCCAATAAATACATGCTCAATAAATGGCCGAAAGTTTCCAAAACAACTAGCTTTCCTAAAGCTAATTTTTGAGTTTTCTTGTAAAAATTATAAGATTGATAGATAAATAAAATACTGCCCAAAATAAGAATCGGCCAGCCGATAATAAGGATTATATTTCTTAATATCTCCATATATTTTAAATATTACAAATAAGCATATTTATATTATACTATAAATATATAATAAACTCCAATAAAAAAAATCCCTTGGATTGGCCCAAGGGATTTATAAAATATAAGGTCATAAAAGTCTGATTCGTTTATCATCAATAAATGTTGCATCATTTTTATCAATGGGCAAACAAATAAATCCTTCTTTGGGCAAACGAATAACTCCTTCTTTTGTATTAAACAAAATAGAAATCTGTTTTTCGGAATAATTTATTATATCTTTTATCAGAGAAACATCTGGGTATATTTCTATAGTTTCTCCGGATGTCATTTGAATCCCCTCCTCTATTCTTATTCTTGAATCCTCTTCTTCCATTTCTTGAGTAACATAATGGTACTGTCGCCAATTAAATTTTTTTATCTAAAATTAGCAAAAATAATTTTATTTGATTTTTGTCAAATTTGGCTAATCTTAAAAATAATTT
>PETS01000020.1 GCA_002781265.1 Candidatus Falkowbacteria bacterium CG02_land_8_20_14_3_00_36_14
CACCGTATCCGCGGAAATATCAAGAATGGAAATATCAAAAGTGCCGCCGCCTAAATCATAAACCGCCACCTGCTCGCCTTTTTTCTTGTCAAAACCATAAGCGAGCGCGGCCGCGGTCGGCTCGTTGATGATGCGCTTAACATCCAGTCCGGCAATTTTGCCCGCGTCTTTGGTCGCCTGCCTTTGCGAATCGCTGAAATAGGCCGGCACGGTGATAATAGCTTCAGTTATTTTTTCCCCGATTTTTGCCTCGGCGTCGGCTTTGAGCTTGGCTAAAATCATGGCGGAAATTTCCTGCGGAGAATAATCTTTATCCCCCATTTTTACTTTAACGCCTTCGCCGGCCTGAATAATCTTAAACGGCGCGTGAGTAATATCCGCCTGCACTTCTTTGTCGGAAAATTTACGCCCGATCAGCCGTTTTACTTCAAAAATAGTGTTTTCCGGATTGGTAACGGCCTGCCTCTTGGCTGTCTGCCCCACCAATCTTTCGCCATTCTTGGAAATGGCCACAATGGAAGGCGTGGTGCGGTTGCCTTCCGCGTTTTCTAAAATTTTCGGCTGACCGCCTTCAATAATGGCCATCGCGCTGTTCGTAGTGCCTAAATCTATTCCTAAAATTTTACTCATATTTTTTATATATTATTAATTATTAATTTGTTGCTTGCCCGCCGAAGCTTTAGCGTAGGCGGATTCCTAAATCTATTCCTAATATTTTTGACATATATTTATAATTTTTAATTTTGTAATTTTAAATTTTTAAACAATTTTTAATTACAAAATTATTAAATTTATTAATTATTTTTTATCTTATTTGTCATCCTGGAACGAATGAGCGAAGCGAATGAAGTGATAGGATCCCGTTGTTAACGCACATACGGTTCCTCACGAGATTCTATCGCTCCTCCGCCGTCTGGCGGATTCGCTCCAGAATGGCAAATTAATTATGTTGTTTATTAATTATTTTATTAAATTTAATTATTATTAACTAGTTAAAATTTTTATTAAACTATAACTTAAAAGACAAAATATTTTTAAATTTTTTTACTTCTTTATCAGAGTTTGAGTATTCAGTAAAAGCTTTATTATCTAAAATCAGAAAACTCGTGGCCAATGAAATATCCAGAGAAGCAGGGTAGATATCCTCTATGTATCCCATTCTTGTTTTTTTAAATTTTACAGCATCATCTCTAAATGTTTTATTTGATATAAGCCTATCTGATATTTTTTTAATTTTAAAATTTATAAAAATAGCGGGTTTAATTCTCGAAATAAAATTTACCCAAAGATCTATCACCTCTATTAGTTCATCAACGGTTGGTGTTACTATATTAAATAAGGAAATACATTTTCTATATCTTGCATAGCAAATTTTTGATTGGGGAAAAGTATCTTTAAAGCTTCCGTCATTATATTTAATTTTACCTAAAGATATTATTTTTAATGCCTGCTCTTTACTTGTTACATGGTGTATCAAATTATTTTTTCTATAAAAATCAAATAATTTTTCTTCTCCGCAAAGACCATCTTTAATTTTATTATACAAATAATGTTTTTTTATCATCTTAGATTATTTAATACTAATACTTTATTGAGGTAATTATTTATATCATCAAAAAGATATTTATATTCATCAGACATTGATTTTTTCAAGGTGTTATTTAATTCTATCGATTTGGGAAGAAAATTTATTTGTAGCACATAAACTAAAGAAGCGAGTTCTGATGATTCAACTTGGGTTGGCAAACCTAAGAGTTCACCTTTTAAATTTATAAGTGCTCCGCCAGAGCTACCATAAGAAACATTTACGTCCGAAAGGATATAATCATAATTATCAATATCTGTTTTTGAAGTTATTGTTCCTTTCGAAATATTAATAGATCCATTTGCAATATCCGGATATCCTATAGCAGTAACTTCTTCTCCAATTTTAATGTTATAATTAATTTTTAAATATGGAAAACTTTTTTTGTTTTTATCCTCAATTATTCCATATGCAATATCTCGAGAGGGCTCTTTGTTAATAAAATTTATATTAAAAAAGTAATCCGGTTTATATGAATTTTGCTTTGTAATGATCCCGCCCGTACATATTTCACCGCCGAGAATAAAAGTCTCTACTACGTGATTATTCGTAACAATCAAACCATCTGGCGAAATTATAACACCAGACCCTTGTTTTTCTATACTATAATTTGAATTATGGCAATAAATTTGAACGATAGCTTTGTACGCGTTATCATACCCAAGGATATTTTGAACATCACTTAGTATTTCAATAAAATTTAAACTATGGTTCACGCTTATTGTATTTAAATCTTCATTAGTAATACCTAAGCCCTTTTCTCGCATTACTTTAAAAGCGTCGGCAGGACGACCCAAATAATACATCTTTAAGTCGGTTGGATTTACATAATACGCTTCGCCATTCGCCTCAACTCTTAATAAAATTCGGCCGGATAAATTTTTCGGAGCATATCCGTTATACGAATTAAAATTATTTTCAGAAATACCCAAGCCCAATTCTCTCATTATGCGAAACGCGTCGGCGGGACGGCCCAAATAAGCCCTTTGTTGCGTGGCGGGATCTATATACCACGCCTCACCTTTTGACTCAACCTGCAATAAAATTCTTCCCTTTAATTTCCCGCCCAAATTTTCCGCCTTAG
>PETS01000102.1 GCA_002781265.1 Candidatus Falkowbacteria bacterium CG02_land_8_20_14_3_00_36_14
GGTTGCTGCCAAAGAAATCTTTGGCTCGAACCTGCGCTTGGCGAGCCGCGCTGTGCGCGGCGAGCCAGTGTTTCCGTTCTCTGCCGCGCTTCGCGCGGCTGAATCAATCGGCAAAATTCCTGAAAGTTTAATTCTGGTGCCGGAGAGAGGACTCGAACCTCCACGCCGATTAGGCACATGCTCCTGAAGCATGCGTGTCTACCGATTTCACCACTCCGGCATTAGAGGTCTGATATGATTTAAAACTTATAAAACCATTTCTATTTATCAATAAACAGCAATAAGCAAACAAGTTTTCTTAATTTATATTTAATGAAGTTTATTTTTTTATTTAATCCCAGACTAATTTTTTGCCTGTTTTAATATACCAGCTAAAAACATCATTAAATCGATCGCTTGGAACTAAAATATTTTCCATATTAAAATTCTTTATTTTTTTGCTTTGGATATAATTATAACGGGGAGAATATAAAAATATAGCTGGAATATCTTCGCTTATTATTTCTTGGAATTTTTTATAATATTCTTTTCGCTTGGAAATATCGGCAGTTAAGCGGGCATCTTCTAATAATTTATCCACCTCATTATTGGCATAATCAGAAAGATTTAATCCATTGGCGCCAGCTTGGGATGAATGCCAATAAGCGTAGGTATCGGGATCATCGCCCACAATCTGGCTATAAAGCAAAACTTCAAAATTTCTAGATTTTATTATATCGGCCTGAATTTGGATAGCCGCCGCTTGCTCTAAATTTACTTTAATATTTAAATTCTCCCAATAATTTTTTATCGCTTCCGCTACTTTAATATTTTCTTCCGAATCTACGGCAGTTATCCTAATAACTAAAAAAGCATCGTCTTTAACGCGCCATTGGCCGATTCCTAAACTTAAAATCTGCTTAGCCCTATTGGCTACCTTTTCATCTGCCGATGCCATATCAATCTCCGCTTGCTTAATATCTTCGGCGGTTATTTCTTTTACTTTCCATCCGGATTCATCTAATAATTTAATCGCTTCATCTCTATTAAAATAATCTTTATTATTTTTATTATAAGCAAAATTATTAGGCAGTATCGGGCCGTCAATCAAGCCAGCGCCTTCCTTTAAAACATTATTAATAATTTCATTTTTATTAATCGTCAAACTAAGGGCTCTTCTAATTTTAATATCTGCTAAAAATTTATTATTTTTCTGATTGAAAAAAATAGCATTTAATTGGGGCTGATTTAGCTTATGAATATTAAATGACATTGGCAAGACTAAATTGCTCTCTAAATATTTGGGCAAATAACTTATCCCTTCAATATTGTTGGCGTTTAAAGCATTGATTGCTTCTTCAAAATTATTAAAAAAATAAAAGGATAAATTAGTTATCTTTGGTTTTATCCCATAATAATCTTCATTGGCGATTAAATGATAATCTTTTATTAAACCGGTTTTATCTTTTGTCAAAGATTTAAATTTATACGGACCGCTGCCTACTGGTTTCAAATTTAATTCAGCCAAACCGAATGATTTAGGCGGAATTTTATACCAAAGTTCTTCCGGTATTATGCTGAATGTTAAAAGCTCTAAAAAAGCGGCGTAAGGTTCTGTTAAAATAAATTTAATTGTAGAATTGTCCACTTTTTCTATTTCCGCTCCAATAAAACTGCTGCGTAAAGGAGAATTATATTTAATATCTTTTATAGTATTAAAAGTAAACATAATATCATTTACTGCCAGGGCGGAGCCGTTATGCCATTTTGCATCCGGCCTTATTTTTATGATGTATATTTTATTATCTTCGCTAATTTCATAGCTTTCAGCCAAATCATTCACTAAATGACCGTCTTTATCTCTCTTGAAAAAAGAGGAAAAAACTAAATTGCTAATATCGCTGTCAACATCGCTAAAATAAGAATAAAGAGGATTAATATATTGCGGATAGCCGACTAGACCTTCAATATACTCTCCGCCCGCTATCGGCATAATTTTTAAATGCTTTTGATACAATCTAAACCCTAAAAAAACAGAGCTTAATATTAAAAAAAATAAACTAGCCCTAATCAGCCATAACTCGCGAGGGTTTAAAAACTTTTTTATGTATTTTATTTGTTTTAGATTGGGTATCTTTGATTTTGATAAAGAATATACTAATTTTCTATCAAGCCCGTTTTGATGATAGCCATTATCAAAATCATTGAATTTTTTAATTTTAATCAATCTAAAAAATAATATAGATAAAATGTTTTTAATTTTATTTATTGACCGTCTAATTTTACTATTTAATGAATCCACGAAAATATGAAGCTAAAAAATTTTATTTAAAATTTTTATAAAATAACGCTGATTATTGAGATAATAAAAAAAAGCGAAGCCAAGACAATGGTGGCTATATGCAATGTTTTTTCAATTCCTCTTTTAGAGCGGTAGACATTATCGCCCCCTCCGAACAAGCCCGATAAGCCGCCGCCCCTATTTTGCAATAGAATGGAAGTTATTAATAAAATTGCAATTATTATTTGAACGATTTGAAGCCATTTCATAGTTTCTAAACTATACCATTAATTTTAAATTTTGTCTAATATTGTACTGTTGCAGAGTCAAAGCTACCTTCTGTGGATAATTAATATTATTTAAAGATAAAAATAATG
>PETS01000074.1 GCA_002781265.1 Candidatus Falkowbacteria bacterium CG02_land_8_20_14_3_00_36_14
ACTCGTTTTTTCCCAGAAACTCGGCTGGAAGCAAAATCCTTAACCGAAAGAGCGACTCTAAATGAATATGCCCGTGGTTTGATAAAAAATCATTGGCTATTCGGCGTTGGCATCGGCAATTTTACCCAAAGCGCGCAAAAAGAAATTATAACCGGCCAGCCCAGCTATTATTATCAGCCGGCGCATAATACTTTTTTATTGGTATTGGCGGAAATCGGAGTTATCGGCTTATTATTTTTTATAAGTTTACTGATTTATTTATTTATTAAAGTTTTAAATCCCCCTAACCCTGCCTACCGGCAGGCAGGCCCCTTTTATCAAGGGGGCGATAATTTTTTTATTTCGCCTATTTTATTATCTCTCATAGTTATGATGACGGCTGATCATTGGTGGTGGAGCTTGCACTTCGGTATTTTATTTTTTTGGTTGGCGATGGGGCTGATGGTTAGAAAAATTAAAGAAGATATTATTTGATAATTTTAAAGTATTTTTGCATATCCATTGTTCGAAATTTTTTACTGTCATTCTCGCCCGCTTCGCCATAGCTACAGCGAGGCGAGCGCCGGCGGCCAGCCTGTCGGCAGGCAGGGAATCCAAAATTTAGTAAATGCTACGACCTTCCTGGATCCTCGGGTCAAGCCCGAGGATGACAAAATAAAATTTTAGCGGTGGATATTTTTTATTGACAAAAAATTTTTTATAAAAAAATTGTGGATAAGTGATTTTATTATTTTTTAAAAAGCCTTTTAGAAATAAAAATTTTATAAACTATATTAACAAAAATATATGAAAAAACCAAAAATTGTAATAAATTATTTTTTAATTTAGTTGAATCTATTAGCTAATTTTAGGTTTATTTGGGTAATGATAGTATATTTGAAAAAATTGCCAAATATGTTATAAAAAGCGATTTTAATATAATTTTTTTGGTTAGCCGACGTTAGAATTTTATGGTTTTTTATGTTATAATAATATTAATTATATAATTAAATAAAAAGTACAAATATTGATAATTTTTAATTAGTAAATTATCTAAAATTTTTGTATCTTTTTAATGTATTTTATTGTTAAAAAGGAAACTATCGCCGCCAAGCGGTACTCCGCAGGCGGAGAAAATTAAAAAATAATTAAATGATTTTGAACAAGTTTTTCATTGTTACAATTTTAATTTTGGCCATGTTGCCAATGGATGTTTTGGCTGTTATGAAAAGCAGTAATTATGTTATTTATGAAAATGTTTTAAATCCTTTTGACGGGCCGGCTATTGCCAACGTCAGCTCTTCCGCCGGTTCAACCAGCGCCACCATAACCTGGAATACCAATGTGCCGGCCGATGGTTTTGTAATTTACAGCGCGGATAGCGGTTTTGCCAGCTACCAAGAGCAGGGTAGTAGCGCTAAAGACAGCGCTAGCCATAGCGTTACCGTAACCGGCTTGACCGCGGGTACAACTTATTATTTTAAAGTTAAATCAACCAGAATTAATGGAGGTACAACTACTGACAGCACAGTCCGCAGTTTTGCTACTGTCGCCGTTACTACCTCTACTTCGGTCCAATTTGTTTATACCGGCGGAGTTTTGGTGGTAGGCAAAAAAGAAACGACGCCGCCGATTATTACCGGCGTCAAAGCGGAAAATTTAGGCGCGGGTAAAATAAACATTACCTGGCTGACCAGCGAAGATGCCACTAGTTTTATAGAATACGGCTTAACCGATAATTACGGCCAAATAAACGGCAACTGGGATTTAAAAGGCGCTCATGCCATTACGATAATAAATTTAAAACCGGATACGACGTATCATTACCGGATTGTCAGTAGCGATGATTCGGGAAATATTGTTAAATCAGGCGACTATGTTATTAAAACAACCTTATTTAACGAGAGTTTAATTGCCGATGAAGTTAATACTGAAATAAAAGAAATAAAAGACAATACCGATCAAGGAGATTCTAAGGAAACTATTATTGCCAAAACATCAAATAATATATTGGATTTTATTAAAAAAATTATACCGCCGGCGGGTACTGACAGTCAAGGAGAAGATTCAGCCATTTCCCAGTTTGATATTTTAGAAAAATTAACCAGTCTGATGCCATCGCCCAAGATAGTCGGCGAACCAACAGTTGAAGCTGAAGCCAATACGGCCATTATCAGCTGGCAGACAGATATCAACGCCAATTCTTTAGTGGCTTTGGCGCCGGTTCAAAGCTATGACGCTAAAAAAGACGAGCCCTATATTCAGATAGTCGGCAATACGGAAAATTACGCCACCAACCACCAAGTGCGGATTTTCGGCTTGAACCAAGACACCCTTTATCATTTTCAAGCCAGAAGCAAAAGCAAGCTGGGTCCGACCGGCAAATCAGGCGATTACACCTTTCGCACCAAATTAGAATTGTTTGCTATCAGTAATTATTATTCCCAAATAATAGACAATGAAACGGCCGTATTCAAATGGGTAACCAACGCCGAAGCCGATTCGTCCGTGACCATCGCTCCGTACCGGGGAAATAATTTGGTCGTTAATGAAGCCAAGACTTTTAAAAATAGCAGTATATCGGTTATTCATGAAATAACCATCAAGGAATTTCAAGCCGGAGTATACTATCAGGTGGAATTAAAAAGCCAGGATTTAAAAGGCAATATAGCCGTTGCCACTATTCCCATTTTTTCCACCAGCGCGGATGATTTGCCGCCGGTAATTTCCCAGGTGCAGACGAATTCCACCATATTTATTAATAGTAACGAAGGCATTCAGACTATAATTTCCTGGAAGACCAATGATCCGTCAACCTCCCAGGTTTATTATATTGAAGGCGTGCATCAGGCCGCTGATAATTGGCCGGGCAAGACCAAATTGGACGATAATTATACCCGCGACCACGTAATGGTTATCACTAATTTTAATCCCGGCATTGTCTACAGCTTCCGGGTGGAAAGCGTGGACGCGGGCGGAAGCGCCGCTATTTCCGACGTGCATACTTTTATGACGCCTAAAAGAAAAGAGTCCATTTTTTCAATAGTTTTGAAAATATTAGAAGATACGTTTAGCTGGATAACGAGATTGGTATAATTTTAGAATTATGAAGCATGAATTATGAATAATAAAATAATAAATTAAAATAGAGCCATAATTCATTATTCATAATTCATGATTCATAAATTTTCCCATGCCTAAAGAAAGACAGAAAAATCTAAAAAAAGCGCTAAAGCCGGTTTTGCTATTGGCTTTTGTTTTGGCTGTTTTAATTATGCCGATAAAAGAAAAGACAGCCGAGGCCGAAATCAACCCTTTGTATAATTTTACCGGCAAGGTGACCAATACGGACGGCTCTAATGTGGCCGACGGCGTTTATGATTTGAGTTTCGGCCTTTATCCAGCAGCCACTTCGTCAAGCGCCGTTTGGAGCGAATCTGTTGTCGCTACTACCACTTTTTCCGCAGTTATCAGCGCGGTTGACGACTCGCCGGCTGATACTATTATTTACACTTATACCGGCGAGGCGGCTACGACCACCTTGCGTGCCGGGCAGTACTTGTATAATGCCAGCACCAGCCAAGCGGCCTTGATCAGCAGTTTTGATTTATCCGCCAAAACCATCACCGTGGCA
>PETS01000061.1 GCA_002781265.1 Candidatus Falkowbacteria bacterium CG02_land_8_20_14_3_00_36_14
TTAACCCCCAATTCTACTACTTTTGCCCGTTCCGGGCAAATTATGGGTGTTACCTATGTATCTCATCTTTTGCAGACCTTAAAATAGAATAAGCCGATTATTACTAGACATCCGATGTCCAATTGGACATCGGATGTCTTATTGAGTCAAATTAAATAAAAATCTTTTAATCTTTAAAAACTTGCGCGGTAAAAACGCTTAATTTAATATTATCTGCTTTATAGCAATCTGCCGGCAAGCCGACTTTCTGCGCGCAAAGCTGGGATAAAAATTCTTCCTTGCTCCAGCCGGTTTCATCCGCTACTTGGGGCAGAAAAACCCCGCTACTATTACCCTTTTCCACTATTACTCCATGCTTGCCCAATTCAATCTCCTGCCAATTGTTTATAATTTCCGGCTGGGAAAGAACGCTAATTTCATATTTAAGATTTTTCAATTCTTCCTGGCTTACGGGTAAAAAACGATTGTCTTCGGTCGCCGCGACCATGGCCATGTCCCTAACAATCTGCCAAAGCGGCTCGTCCTCGGATAAAATCCGGCCGATGCAGCCACGTAATTTGCCGTTAACGGACAAAGTAACAAACGCTCCTTCTGGCCGATTAAGCCGTTCGTCGGTGATATTAAAATCCGCGATTTTTTCTTCACTAATATAATTCTCAACCGATGTCCGCGCGATTTTAAGCAATTCTTTCTGTTGTCGCCTGTTTAATAATTTTTTTTCTTCTTTTGCCGCCGCCGGCTGTTTATTTTTTGCCGTCTTATATATAATCGTCCCATAACCAACTACGCTTTTCTTGTCTCCGCTAGCCGCATCGCCGCTGTTGGCATATTTTAAAATTTCCGGTTCCAGCCAATTTAATTTTTCTCTTAACGCCATTATCGTTTTTACTCCGTCTATCCCGCAAAGCAAAGTTTGTTCGTTGTAAATATTTTTTTCCCCCGTATTCAAAATATGCTCGGTTAATTTTTCAATATCGCCTCCTATTATTAAATCTAAGGTTCGCTTATCAATATTATTAGCATTAGCATAGCTTGGATAATGAGACATATCGGTGCTGATTACCACTAAATCATTATCTCCTAAATTAGCCGTCAATATCTCCGCCAATTTAACATAGCTTTCATCTTCTGTGTTGCCAAAAAGAATCGGCGCAATCTTAAAATCATTAGTTAAGGCAACTTGCAAAAATGGCAATTGCACTTCTAAGGCATGCTCGCTTTTATGGGCCTCATTGTTATATTTAATAATATTATCCGCCTTAACCAGCTTGTCCGTGAATTCCCGGTCAGCTTCAACCTCGCCCAATGGCGTCTGCCAGGCATCGGAATCGTCAACCGCCAGGCCGTCAAAATAAGCCGTATGGGAATTACAAATTATTATCACCCGAGCATAACTTTTCCCCTCTATTCGCTTATAGGCTTCCGCCGCCACCGGCGCGGAAAAATCGTATCCGGCATGCGGAACTATAATCGCTTTTATTTCCCCGCCGCTTGGCTTATTTGACGCCGCTTCTAAATATCCTTTAATTTTAAATTCCAGCTTTTCCGGATCATCCGGATAAAATTGACCGGCCACCGCCGGCTGGCGAATATTTTCCATCATATTGTTTTCTGTTAATTTTGTTTCGCTGACTGAACAAAAGGATAAAATAAATATTGATAATACCAATAAAAAATACCGGTTCATATCTACATTTTATCTTATATTATCTAAAATAATTAAATCTATTTTTCCAGCCACCGTATCCCAAACGGCGAAAGTGGCTTTAAAAAAAGTGCCGGCTAGTGTTCCCGGATTGACTATAATAACATTATCTCTCTCCTCCAGCCACGGCTTATGAGTATGGCCATAAAAAATTATATCGTATTTATTTCTGGCTAATAATTTATTGATTGAATAAGGCTGATGGCAAATGCCAATAAATTTATTATCTAATTTAAACTCACCCATCTCTTTAAAATATTTTACATTATCAAATTTTTCAACTTCATATTCATTATATAATTCTATATTTCCTTTAACTAAATATATGTCGCCGGCAAATTTGCCAGCTAAAAAATTTAAAGTCCGGCTATTAGTAATATCTCCACAACAAATTAATTTTTTTATGGATTTTTTAGCGCACCAACCCAAACATTTTTTCAAATTGATAATATTGTCATGGATATCGGCTATGATGGCAATTACCATAAATAATTATTACGCCGTAAATCTATTATTAATTAAAAACTTCCCATAATTCACATATCAATCCTAATATTAAAAACAAGGCCAGCCCATAAGCTACTCCTTTGTTTATTTTATTTTTTATTATTGATTTCTGTTCCGCTTTCTTTTTTATGGATAAAGCAAGTAAAATATAAATAATGCCGATTAAACTTCCGATGATGGCTCCGGCCAGCCCTACCACCTTAGTCGTATTATTAAAACCAATTACATATAAAAAATAAGGGATAGCGCCGGCTAACAGCCAAGATAAATTATTATTAATGCCCATATCCCACCGATAGATTTCCCGCGCCGACTGCATGGTTATTAATAAAGAGGTGAATATTGCCAATAAGCCAAAGACTAAAGTAATTTTTATAACTCCGTTATTAAAAATAAAGCTTAAACCCGATAAAGTATCAGGAGAAGTGTTATTACCGGTAATCCCGATAATAAAAACGGCGAATATTAATGTGATTATAACGGAAATAAAAGTTCCCCAAAAAATTGCGCTTTTAATATCAGCTTTTTTATTAGCTAATAATTTACATACTTCCGGAATGGCCGCTCCGCCGTCAATGGCGAAAAAAATAGGACCATAGGGCAAAATGGCGTATTGCCAATCAAATAAATGATAATTAGAAATATTGATTTCTCCCCAGCCACGCCAAATAATCAGGCCTATTACTAAAAATAAAAAAGCCATCATGGCAAACTCAACCGAAGCGATCAATTTTAAGCCGAAAAAAACTATTAACGCCTCTATTATAAATAAAATAGTGGCATAAGCGAAAACATCGCCGCCGAAGGCGGGGCTTAATAATTGGTGTAAAAAAATGCCTCCGAAAATAATATAAGCCAGTATACTTAAATTAACCGCGATTAAAACTATAATCAAAGCGACCTTTTTGTGCCTTGGGCCATAATATTTTCCCACATAACCCGGCACCCGGTGCTTGGTTTTGGTGGATAATATAATTTCGGCGTAAAGTTTATGAAAATAATACTGGACAAAACCTAAAATGGGCAAGAAAATAAAAAGCATTAAAATGCCGGATTCACTAACGACATAAGGAATAGCGAATATGCCCACCCCGACTATGGCGCCAACCAAAGTGGCAATGGCATGGAAATAATTTTTTGACATAATAAATCAGCCTTACTTTCTAATTTTAACTTCATAATCAATCTGTTCTATTTTATTTAAATTACGCTTAGCTTGATCATATTTTGTGCGCAGATAACCGGTCATATCTATTTCTACCAGCTCCGCCATAATATTATTAATAATTTTTTTTATTTTAGCCACTTCTTCCAAATTGCCCGTGGCCGCTTCATTAATCGCGCGACGCACTAATTCTCCGGTCAAATCGCATAATCCCCCCAGATAACTTTCATAGCCCAGGGTAATTCCTTTGAATTCGCTTATTTTTCCATTGGTTAAAATTAAATACAATGCTTTTGCCTCCACATACTCTTCCGCGCCGGCCTTATAAGCTCCTTCCGCCGCTATTCTTTTAAAGCCGAATTTTTCTAATTTTTTAAAAATATTTTCTATAACCGTAAATTGCTCTTCGGCTTTTTTGATATCCCCACGGTGCAAAGCAAAAATCACTCTTTTGGAATCATACAATATAATATTGGCCAAGCTGATAATCTGCCGCCTGGCGCTTTCATCATCAGTAAAATCTTTTTTCAATTTTTGGATAAATTTTTTATTAATCATAATAATATTATTCTATTTAAATTAACTTCCGGATCCTTGGAGTCCACAAACACAGGCCCCGAAGGCCTGATTGATTTTATGTTTTTATTATTTTTTTATTCCGCCACTCTAAACACTTCTTCTACGCTAGTTATCCCTTTCATCGCTTTAAGCAAGCCGTCTTGGACCATAGTCACCATGCCGTTCTTAATTGCGCAATTATGGATTTCATATTCGCTGATGCTGGCGGCTAAAATTAATTTTTTAATCTCATTATTCATAACCAGCACTTCATAAATACCGATACGGCCCTTATAGCCGATGCCGTGGCAATAATCGCAGCCCTGGCCTTTATAAAATTCCAAATTATTAATATTAATTTCATCTTTTTCTTCTTTGGGCAGTTTCTCTAACAATTCTTTTACTCTGGATAAAATTTCCGCGCCTATGGCCTCTTTGATTTTACATTTCGGGCAATTGCGCCTGACTAATCTCTGCCCGATGATGGCGTTTAAAGACGGCGCCAATAAAAATGGCTTCGCGCCCATAGACAAGAATCTCGGTATGGCGCCGGAGGCATCATTGGTGTGGATAGATGATAATAATAAATGCCCGGTTAAGGCCGCCTGAATGGAAGTTTCGGCTGTTTCTAAATCGCGAATTTCACCGACTAATAAAATATCAGGGTCCTGGCGGATAATGGAACGCAATCCTTGGGCGAAATTATATTTTTCATTGGCTTGCGATTGGTTTATTCCCTTAAGCTGGTATTCAATCGGATCCTCAATGGTCACTATCTTTGTTTCCGAATTATTCAATGTTTTTAATATGACGTAAAGAGTGGTGGTTTTTCCCGATCCGGTGGGGCCGGCGGCAATAATCATGCCGCTCGGACGCCCTATCTGCCGCTTTATCTGCTCATAACTTCTGCCCATAAAACCCAAATTCTCAAAAGTCAGTTCAAGAGAACTGGCCCGCAACAACCTCATCACTATGCTTTCGCCATGAGCGGTAGGGAGAAATGACGCCCTGATATCAATTTTATCTTTAGTCAAAAATATGGAAATGCGCCCTTCTTGGGGCTTATCCGCGATATTTATCTTCACTTTGGCTAAAATTTTTAAGCGGGAAATTATTTTTTTTGACATTTCCTTGTCTAAAACGGCTACATCATATAAAATTCCGTCAATTCTGAATCTCACTTTAATATCCCCTTCCTCTTCTTCAATATGAATATCGGAGGCGCTTGACTTAATAGCGGCTGATAAAATAACCGTTACTATATGAGTAATATCAACTCCGGCCATATATCCCTGCAGATCTTTGAAGTTTAATATATTTTGATTGAATTTAAGCAAGTCTTCTTCGTTAATCTCAAAATCGCCTTTAATGGTTTTAACTTTTGGAATTGATTTATAAAATCTTAAAGCATAATTAAAACTATTTTCAGAAAGCAAATAAATTTTGCCTTCGCAATAATGTCTTATCAAAAGATTTTTAAACAATACCCGCAATTCTTCATTCTCCGGATTAACCGCGCCGATTCTTAATTTTTGGCCATTATAAAAGAAGCAAACGGCGGATAATTTTCTGGCATCTTCTTCATTAATTAAGGATAATGCTTCCGGACTGATAGGAAAGCCGAATAAATCAATATAAGAAAGCCCCAAACTTTGAGCTTTATTTTGAGTTATTCTTTCAATATTTCTTAATTTTATCTTTTTTTCCTCCGCGTTCAATTTGATTTGTACGCTTTCGTCCGTAGAATCATTATTGGCCTGCCCGATTAAATCTTCAATTGATTGATTGTCGCTAGGCATATTTAATTGGAAAAAAGAAGGTGCTTTTCACCTTCCCTGTCTAATTATTAATTTATATTTAGAGATGGCTGTGAAACTATTCCACGGCAAAATTCAGGCATGAATGGCTTAACAACCATCTTATATTATTTTTTGCCAAAAAAATCAGATACGACTCTGGTAATTTTGCTGGTACCGCCTCGGCTTATTAATTCAACAGTTAGAGTGGTCCAGGAAGATATTTGAAAAGTTGTTAAAACAGCCGCCGCTAAAGCTAAGCTTATTAATATAAAAAGTAAAATTATTATCAGCATCAGCCAAAAAGCGGCTATTAAATGGAATTTATAAAAAATAAAAGTTAAAAATAATAAAGGTATTACTAAAATTGCCACCACTAATAAAAACCATAATAAGACAACTATAAAATTTATAAAGAATAAAATAAAAGCCATTTCTATGCTAATCAGCCAATTCTTAATAAATAGATTCCAGCCGAATTTAATTGAATCTATTAAATCTTTACCCTTAATTACAATGTAAACAATAGCGTATTTTATTATAAAAGATAAAATAACCGCTAAGGGCACTAATATAATAAAGGAAATTATATAAGATAAATAAGCGGCCATACTGCCGGTTTTTATCCAAGTAAAAATTGCCAACAAGGCCACAAAAAAAATAATAAAAGAAATTATTAATTTATTTATTATGTTCAAACCAAACACCGGCCAAAAATTATTTATTCCGGAAACCAAACCGTCTTTATAATTTTTATTAGCCGAATTTTTCCCTTGGTGCGCCGGATTGATTAAAATGCCGGCTGTATTATTAACGATTGCTACCTGCGAAACTATAGTCAGCCATACTACCAGAACCACTAAAGTAATAATAACTAAATAAATAAATAATATTATTAAAAAAGTAAAAGGATCTTCTTTAATTGTATTTCCGATGTTAGTTAAAATATTGCCGTCAAAAATTCCCGTATTGATTAATCGGTTCCAAAAAGAAAAAAATGAATTATTAACATCCAAATTAAGAACGGATAATATTTTATATTCGCCGCTGCCTCCTAATAGGGCGGCAAATAAACCAAACGCCCATAGATATTTATTTTGCCAAGTTATTGCCCAGGCCTGTTTTAAAATTTTTCGATATAACATAATCGCCTCCTTTATTTAGTAACACTATTATATGTGGACTAAAAAATAATTAAATAAATATTATATCACTATTATAACATAATAATTAATAAATATCTACAATGTTAAAAATTATTATTATTTTTGACCGACAATCTTTTCAAATTCCTCTTTTTCTAAGGTTTCCTTTTCCAGCAAGGCGGCCACTACTTTTTCTAATATCTCTTTATTATTATTGACAATACCCCTGGCTTGATGGACGGCTTGATCTATAAAAACGGAGATTTCCTTATCTATTTGTTCGGCTATTTTTTCGCTGTAATCCCTCTGCTCATGGATTTCCCGACCTAAAAATATCATTTCTTCTTTTTCGCCGAATGTCCGTGGACCGAGAGTATTGGACATGCCGAAATCGGTAATTAATTTTCTGGCTAATCTGGTAGCTTGGCGCAAATCCGAAGTGGCGCCAGTAGTAACTTCTCCAAAAATTTCTTTTTCGGTAATATATCCGGCCACTAAAACTGCTAATTCCTCAATAAATTCAGACTTGGCGTGCATATGCTTGTCTTCAGTAGGAAGTTTTAAAGTATACCCCCCGGCCTGGCCGCGGGAAATTATGGATACTTTATGCACCGGATCAGTATTAGGTAAAAAATGGGCTACAATCGCATGTCCGGCTTCATGGTAAGCGGTAATCTTCTTTTCATTAGCGGTAATAATCCGGCTTTTTCTTTCCGGCCCGATCATAACTTTTTCCACCGCTTCAAAAATATCTTCAATATTAATAATTTTTTTATTCTGCCGGGCGGCTAAAATAGCGCCCTCGTTTAAAAGATTGGATAAATCAGCGCCGGAAAATCCCGGCGTTCTCTCGGCAATTTTTCTTAAACTAACATCTTTAGCGAGCGGCTTCTCCCGGGCATGCACTTTTAAAATCGCTTCCCTATCCGCAATATCAGGATCATCAAGGATGACCTGGCGGTCAAAACGTCCGGGCCTAAGAAGCGCCGGATCTAAAACATCCGGACGATTAGTAGCCGCCAAAACAATTACATTGGTATTTTGGTCAAAACCGTCCATCTCCACTAATATCTGGTTTAATGTCTGTTCGCGCTCATCATGAGAACCGCCCAACCCGGCTCCCCGCCGACGGCCGACAGCGTCAATCTCATCAACAAAAACTATACAAGGCGCGCTTTTTTTTGCCTTTTTAAATAAATCTCTTACCCGGGAAGCGCCCACTCCGACAAACATCTCCACAAATTCAGACCCGGACATGTGAAAAAAAGGAACATTAGCTTCTCCGGCTACTGCGCGCGCCAATAAAGTTTTGCCGGTGCCAGGACTGCCTAATAATAAGACCCCTCGGGGAATCCTGGCTCCTAATTCAAGGAACTTTTTCGGCTGCTTTAAAAATTCAACCACTTCTTTTAATTCTTCCTTAGCTTCTTTCACGCCGGCTACGTCTTTAAAAGTTACTTTGCCTTTAGTGTCTTTGCCGAATTCTTTAGCTTGAGACTGGCCAAACATCAGCGCCTTATTATTTGCTCCTTGGACGCTTTTCATCATAAAATAAATTAGAGCTCCCAAAATCAACAATGGAAACAGATAAGGCAAAACATTCTTAATCCAAAAATTCAAACCTCTATCATCTTTTATTTTAATATTAATATTAACCAACTTTTCTTTAGCGATGCTAAAATTATTTAAAAGTTGCGAAAATGATTCGCCAGGTTCTTTTTTAATTACTTCATTAGTATTGTCTTTTAGGGTCACCTTTAATAAATCGCCTTCAATAATAATAGCAGATACTTCTTCATTTTCTATCTGATTTATTAATTTTTCCAGTCCGACTTCATCTACCTTTTTTTCGCTCACGCCATAGAAACTAAAAAAAGCCGCGATTATAAGAAAGACGGTAAAAAATATAAGAAAATTTTTCAAAAAATTTTTCATTTTTTATATTAATAGAACACAATATTTATTAGCTTTTTTTAATTAATAAATTAACGGCTTTAATTTTTAGATAAGGCGGAAAAGATTATTAAACAATAAATCTATTATATTATATTGTTATATTTTTAGCAAATTATAAATATCCTCCATTTTAACAGCAGAGGATATTTATATTTTTTATTTTTTCTTAGTTGAATCCGTTTTTTTCTTTTTAACTTTTAGCGATTCTGCTTTCTTGCTTTTCCCCGCCTGTTTGGTTGCAGAGGCCGGCGCGGCTGGATATGTTTTTGTTTTTTTTACCTCTGCCTTATCTGGCTGAAGAATTTTTTTATTTAGTGGCTCTTTCTCGTCTTTTTTTGCCGGCTGTTTTACGCTATCCGGTTTTTTGTCCGGCTTGCTTGCCGGCTCTGGCTGGTCTGATTTTTTTTGCAGAGGGCTGGCTAAATCATCTTTTTTAATTGCCAATCCCAAACGATGGTCTTTTGGTTCTATGGAAACAACCATAAAATCCAATAGATCGCCAACCTTATAAGCTTCATTAATTTTTTGGTTTGGCGCCAAGCCAATCTGGCTGATATGGGCTAGCCCGTGAATATCTTCATCTAATTTAACAAATAAACCAAATGGGTTTACTTTTAACAATGTTCCTTTAACTATTTGCCCTTTCTTATATTTTTTTTCAACGTCTTCCCATGGGTCTTTCAATAATTTTTTAGAGCTTAAAAATATTTTTGAACCGTCTATGCTGATAACTTTAGCTTTAATGCTGTCGCCGACATTGTATAAATTTGCCGGATTTTCAATACGCTGCCAAGCTAATTCTGAAATATGGATTAAGCCTTCCAAATTATCCCCAAAATTTATAAATACGCCAAAATCGGTTACGGCCGTGATTTTGCCGTCTACTTCAGTGCCGACTTTATATTTTAATATGGTATCTTTTTGCTGTTCAGACCAAACGTCTTTTTCTGAAAAAATTATTTTATCTTCTTTCTCATTCTCGTCTAAATTCACCACTTTAACTTCTAATTCTTGACCGATAAAATTCTTGAGCTGTTCTAATATTTTTCCTTTATCGCCGCCGGTCACTCTTGGATAATTGTCAGGCGCCAATTGTGAAACCGGCAAGAATCCGGATATCTGGCCGAAATTAACCAATAATCCGCCTTTATTGGCGGCTATTACTTTTACTTTAGCTGTTTCTTTGTCTTTAAAAGCTTTCCTTAAATTATCCCAGGCCTTAGCGTGTCCGGCATATCTAAATGATAATTCCATTTCACCGTTCTCATTTTCTTCTTCTATGACCGTGGCCTCCACTTCGTCGCCGCTTTCTAAATCCGCGTATTCCGCGATTTCTTCATATAGTTCCGGCCCACGAACCACGCCGATAAGCACGCCGTTAATATCTAATTTAACTTCGGATTTTGAAGCGGATATCACAATGCCTTTTACGGTTTCACCTTTTTGGGGGACCTTAAGGTCATTCTTATTTAATAATGCCAAAAAATCATCATGAGCGGATGTTGATTTAGCTTCTTTTTCTTTTGCCATAAATAAAAAAAAATTATTAAACCTTTCTTGTTCCAGAAAAGTTCTTTGGCCACCTTAACCCAAAGAATTTATTAAAGGTGATTAAATTGTTTCTTTATTATACATTAATTAATAAAAAATGCAAGAAGAAGACAGACTGAAAAATTCTCCGAACAAACCTTATCGTCATTCTGAGTCCCGAGTATTCGAGGCGAAGAATCCCGTTGTAGAACGGACAGTGCACAAACCTCGGGATCCCTGCCTGCCGGCCCGCTTCGCCATAGCTTCAAAGCGAGGCGTGCAGGCAGGCTTCATCTCTTAACGCTCCTCAGGATGACGAAAAAAGGAGTCTTCGCACAGTCTATGGTTTGATAGCCATTACTTACCGCCTCGCCCCGCTATAGGCAATAGCCCGGACAATATCCCAGGCTGTGGCGGATTGAGGATTATAGCCGTAGATGGCTTTGAAGTATTTAATGGCTTGTGCTTCCGAGTTCAAGTTCCGGTTAACCGGCCGCAGGCCATAGGCGATAACAGTGAGGGCGGCGTTGTCATAAGGGTTTTTCTGGTTGGG